>DAOUWZ010000051.1 GCA_030666865.1 bacterium
GGTCCTGAACGCTAAAAGCCGGGTTATACTGATGAACAATGTGGCGAAGGTATTGTCTTAAGACAAAGGATTTTTAAGTACAAAACAGGCGATTCCATCTTCTGCAAAAGTCCCTATAATTTCAAATCCTACACTTTCAATAACCGTAGAAAGTACATCTGGATTCTCATATTCATGCACATAAGATAAATTTGCAGATTCGATAAATTCATCTTCACCAAGCATTGTAAAATTGTGATATGAAGCGATGATGCTTTGTGTACCGGAAATTGTACTCCGATTTTCATAAACGTCATATTTTAATTTATCAGGATCGTATTGAACTCCAATTACTTCAAGTGGTGTAAAATCAAATCTTTTATTTAATTCTTCACTCCCACCGATTACACTTTTTCTATCGGATTGTAATCGAACTTCAATGATTAAAACATCTTCAGGAAACATTGCTTGTCTAATTTGACTTAAAAAGTTAGTTTCATTTTCAAAATTCCCAAGTGTGTTTCCAAGTAATGTAAAAATATTAGGTTCTAAACGATATTGATAAACAGGCGAAAATGATTTCAGAGTTGTACTAAAATCGGAGACAATGGCTTTAATTTTTATATTATCTGCAATTTTTTTATATCAATTACTGTAGCTATAGCACTTGAAATCATCGACGGGTTAATATCAAAGGGATAGTAATACATTTCTGATTTTGTATCTTGTCTTTTTATTATTTTATTTAAAAAAATTTGATCTTTTTTTCCATCCCCTGGTCCTAAACTAATTAAATCTGGAGAATCATTGATTATCTTTGTACCAATAAGATCTAATATCTTGTCAATATTCTTAGTAAAGAAACTTATGGAATTGTGGAAATATTTATATTCGGCATCTTTACATAAAGCTAACCAAAGAGCACATCCGCTATCAAATTTATATGTATATTTTGGAGGAATAAGGCTAGAATTACGAACAAAATTTATAATTTCTTCTCTAGAATCACTTTTTTTATGATCTAAATAAAATGTTGCATCAGTGATTGATCTAAAAATTTCCCCTCGATTAAGAACATTTGATGTTTGTTTATATGATCTAAATTGATATGCTCTACTTTTATGTACCCAATCTTCAAATGACAATTTTAATTCATCTAATTTATTATTGTCATACAACAAATGACGTATGTGCTTCGTGTCAGAAGGAACGGAATCTATATCACTTGTTAAAATTATAACATCTTTTTCATCCCATAAGCCATTCCCAATTCATAATAGACATTCAAATTATATCCAGTGACATCGGCTATTATTAGGTCACTTGTAGTAATAGTTTTTTCAATGTCTGCTTGAAAAGGACTCGAGGAAGCTATCTCATCAGCTCTTATCACTCGAAATCCACATTTATCAAGTACAGTTTTAACAATCTGCGAATAAATCTGATTAAAAGGTTCTTTATATGGAATTATTACAAATGCTTCTGGTTTTGCCATTGGTTTTCCCTCTTTAATTGTATCTCGCAGCGCCACTAAACCCCGGACTTAAGTCCGGATCCTGTACATACGATTTCCTGCCACTTGTCTTACCGTTGCGCTCATGATTACGTTCATCAGTAACCATACCAATGAGGATATTGCAAAACTGCCTTAGATCGCGCGAGTTTCATGCATTCGCGATGGAGTCGTCATGATACTTAAAACAAACGCAGATTTCATAAGTGTTCGTTAAGTGATCCTGCTATACAATGTAATACTATTATTGATGGTGGTGTGACGCTCCCGGTATATTAGTACTTGTGAGCCCCCTAACCGGAAAATAACAAGAAGTCCCTCAGATCACCATAACATATAAATAGCAACCACTCGATGATCCTGATATGATTGCACCCACCACTAAAAAAGCTGCTGTTGTGTTATTTTTGGTGGCGGTTATAGAGGGTGCAACGGTGGGGTTCGGCAATGCCAGCAAAGATAAAATGCAAAAGCAAACCAAATCGTTTCGGTTGCGCCTTTTGGGGAAAGGTAGCAACAAAGGCGGGCCCGCGCCCGCGCCGGCCCACTTCCCTGCGAAGGTCGGGGGGAC
>DAOUWZ010000010.1 GCA_030666865.1 bacterium
GCGCGGATACCTCCGCTTTCTTCCTCCTTTCCTCTCCGCGGTTCTTCCTCTCCCATCGGCTCTCCCAAATTTCTTTACGCAATCCCTTCGGGATTTACTTCCCGAAACTTCGTATCATCCGCACGCGTTAAACGAAATTGCTACGGGGTCGCCTTAGAAAGTTTTATAATGTTTTCAAAATATTCTTAGATTATGCAAAAGTATGTTTTCATAAAATATAATCCAGAGTATCGGGCTTTTTTCACTTCAGAAAAAAAGGAAATAGCTAAAACTCTTGGTTCAACAGCAAAAATTGAACATGTAGGCTCAACAGCCATTCCTGGTCTTGGCGGCAAGGGAATTCTTGATATCGTTGTGGGTGTTTCAAAATCAAAGTTGGCGGAAGCCAAAAATAAATTAGAGGAAGCTGGTTATGAATTTCGTGAGAAAGCAAGTTATCCTGAAAGATTATTTTTCAGAATTGATTATCCTTACAAAAATAGAAAAAGAAGAATTCATATTCATCTCACGAAATTTAATGGTCAAGATTGGAAAGAAATTATTGGCTTCCGCGATTATTTATTGAAACACCCAGACGCTGTTGAACAATATGTTAAAATCAAAAAAGAGGGAGTGAAAAAAGCCCTTGGTGATGGCGAGAAATACAGAAAACATAAAGAAGAATTTATACAGAATATTTTGAAGAAAGTATTATCGTGACGGCGACCCTACGCAACTTGCTCCACTTCGTTCCGCACCACGCTGCGCCTGCCTGCCGGCAGGCAGGCTCTTCTCCCTTTGGTCGTCGGGACATATAACAAGGGATATACGGTTCGGGGCTCGGCTCGGGCTTCACCCAAATTTTTCTTCCGCTTCGCTACAGAAAAACTTCGCATATACCAAACGTTAGGCAAAATCCTTTTAAATTATTTAATAAACACTATGAAAAAATTTTTATTTACCCTGCCAATTATTGGCATTCTATTTTTTACTACCGCCTGTTCCAATGAAGATATAACTGAAAAAACGGCACGCGAAAGAGCTAATTTTTATATTGGCATTGATGAAAATGTAGACACGCTAATTCAAGCCGAAGCACAAGCCGAGGGCTGGAAATATGCAGGCCAGGATTATAACCATGAATTAATAAAAACGGGAGTTACTGAAGCACCATTTATAACAACATTCAAATATTGTTTCAAAAATCCAGACAATGAAAATCACACAAGATGCTTATTTAAAACTTATATTTTTGATAATCAATATTGGGATTGGGCTCCGCTTGTTGGAACAGTATTAGAAGAAAATAATGGAAACTTTATAAAAATTTCTTCAGATAAGCTCTGGCAGGGGGATTACGACACCCCCCTTTTTAAATAATAATTTAAAAGGACATCGCCTAACACGGCGTATCTGGCTCCGCGAGCTAAATAAAATATATATTTATGAAATCATTTCCAGTGTCTGCAAATGTAGAATTTGTTAAAAAAATTACATCATCAGAACAACTAAAACAAAAAACTAATATGTGCGTACTGGATGTAGAATCTAAAAAATTTTATATATACAGGGATAGTTCACGGAAACAAGGTTGGCTTAGTAAAGAAATCTATGTATTAGAAAATAGCGAAATTAAATTTCAGGAAAAGGATGAAATAAAATATGAGCCAAAAGAGATTCCGTCAGACGCTTATTTATGTGAACATGATTCGGTTAAAATATATTCCATAAAAAAATTAGACGAGGAACAACTAACTAAAATTAAAAATTTTTTAGATTCTCTTGATAATAAATGATTTCATAAATATATATTTTATTCTTAACGCTCGCTTCGCCCAAATTTTATTTTCTTTATCTGTTGTTGCTCCGCAAAATTATAACAGGTAAAGAAAATAAAACTTCAGATACGCCGATATGTTAAGGGTCAAGAAAAATTAAAAAATGGATTTTATAAGCCGACGCCAACAATAACTAAAAATCATAACGGTTCTTCAAAAGAAATTCCTGCCAACTTTATGGAAATGAATGAATTTTCAGTAATTAGTGCAGTTTTATACTGTGGTCATACATCATCTCATAGCTGGATGAATAATTATTCCATTGGTGACGACTTTCTATTTGCATATCACTCAAATCCAAACAATCCTATTCCGGATAATTTTTTTAAGTTCGGCCGCGGTATAATAAAAAACAAAAAAACTGGTTCAATTAGTAATAAAAAACAAGATTATGAAAACAGAAATTGATATAATTTTAGGTGAATTATTAATTTTTCAACACCCCGAATATTTTATACCTAAATTTGATATAGAAAAAAATAAAGGAAATAAATTTAACTCACAAAAATTAAAAGATTACCAGGAGCTTATAAGCGGGATTAACTGGTTTGTTAAAAAAATATCCAGATATGAAATATTTTTTGATGAATTTTATCCGGATACAAACAAAATTACAAAACATGAAGCTCTCGAACATCACATACATGCGTATTTAGAAGATTTAGAAACACTAAAAAATAAACTAATAAATTTTGTTGGAAAAATTAAAAATGATTCAAAGAAACAATTTCAAAACAAAGATGAAATAAATAATTACTTCGTTGGAATGAAAGATAAAATTTATGAAGCTTTTAGAAACGTATCTGAAAATAGATCTCCTCATCGCCATGGTAATTATCGTTTTGTTGACACTCACGTTATTGATGGAGAAGCAGCAAGTATGATGTTAGGTGACAATTTTGCTGATATGTTAACAGAATATGGTCAGAATAAACTTCAGAAACAAGAAGAGGAATCATTTGAAAAAGGAAAAAAATATTGGTCTCAAAATGCGCAAAAAAACTTCAATCAGGTGCAAGGATTAACAAATGAAATTATGAAAATAAATAAAAAGCTTTTATTTAAACTAATTGATATTAGACCATACGGTATTAAAAATATAAAAAACAAATAATGTGTTTTGGGGCAAAGGGCATTCCCGCCAGAGGCGGACAGGCACCCCTTTAATTCCCCTCTTCCCCTTGCCCCTAAACAAAAAAAGAAATTTGAAAATTTTTTAAAACAAGTCCCGCCATTGCGGGACAAAAGAAAAGAAATACATCAGCTAACACGGCATATCTGGTTACGGCTTTTTACAAAAGCCTTCACCCATATTTGCCTCCGCTACCTGCCTGCCGGCAGGCAGGAATGACAGTGGCGTAGGAGCAGGGGTGACAAAGTGAATTATCAGGGGGATTATTACAAATAATCCTTATCAATAATCTCTTTGGTTATATATTGTTCCAATTCTGACGAAGTAATCTTTGAGTCAGAGATGATTTGCTTGCGTTTATTGGTAAATTGTTTCCGAGTTTTAATGCCGTCCCATAAAGTTTTTTGCCAAAGCATAGCTTTGCGTTTTTTGAGAAAATTCAGCCAAAGCAATTTATATCCGATTATGATATGAAATATATATTTGATAAAAAGGGTTAAAGGCAGGTTTTTGTATAAAGTCCAAACAATATTCCGGTATGTATTTTGAATAGCGAAATCTGACATTATGCCAGTTGAAGCTGAGCCGACATGATAGCAAATAGCTTTTTCCGCCAATAAGGGTTTGAATCCAGCGTGCAAGGCTCTAAAACCTAAATCTAAGTCTTCTGCATAAGCGAAAAAATTGGAATCAAAATAATCATAAATAATACTGGATTCAAAACCAGTAGAAATTTGTTTTTCATGCCGAATAGCTTCCAATAATTCTCGGGAATAACAAGCCGCGCCAGCTGACGGACAAAACATGGTTTTATTTGTTTGTTTGATATTGAAAGTAATACCTGATTTCATTAGTTCAATTCCTAAATTATCAATTTTAGCTGGTTTATCCATTTGCATCATTTTTGACTGCACCATGCCAATTGGTCGAGCGGTCCGACCGTTTTTAGAGCGGTCGGATCGCTCTTCTTTAAATGGTTTAATTAGTTCTGCTAAAAAATCAGGTTCTACTTTTGTGTCATTATTCAAAGTTACTATGTATTCAGTATCATTATTTTCCAAAGCTAGTCTGACATTAATATTATTTCCTTCAGCAAATCCGGTATTGTTATTATTTTCAGTAATAGTAATTTGATCCCAGTCATCATAAAGGTTGTGTAGAGTAATCTTATCTTCTCTGGCAGCGCCTTGAATTAATAAATAAATATGCCAATCCTTTATTGTTTGCAATTTCAAAGATTCTAAACACTGGACTGTGAGTTTAGGTTTATTCAGATGTAGTATGGAAATGGCTATTTTTGTATTAATCATGTTTTAATTATACCTTTTTTGAATATTTGTTCACAGGCGACAAAAATTATCAAACCAGCAATTATTTCTGTAGCAACCGTAGCCCAAGCAGCGCCAAAATAAGAATATTTAGGTATTAATAAAAAGTTTAAACTTAAATTCACTATCAAGCCAATCGCGGTAGCGATAGTATAAATTTTTTGTTTACCAAGTGCGTTTAGGGTATATAGCCAGACATTAGCTAGATAAGAGAAAAATACGGCAATAGTTAATATATAAAAAATATTTATTGCTGGTAAGAATTCATTTCCGTAGAGCATGGGAATCAAATGTTTTACTATCAAAGATGATATTCCTAAAATTAAAATTCCAGCTAAAGCAATTAAATACAAAGATTTTCTATATAATATTTTTGTTTGCAGTAGAGATTTTTTAGCTAGATTTGACAGTTTAGGATAAATTGACATCATAATAACATAGGCAAAAAAAGACAAAGAAAAAATAAGCAAGTAAGCGGCGTTGTACCAGCCAGTAACTTCGTCAGATTTCATAAATGACAACATGATAGTATCAATACGGAAATAAATAATCACAAACACATTAGCCAAAGCCATTGGCATAGCTTGTTTTATAAAGTATTTGATCAGATTTTTGTCAAACGAAATTGATAGTTTAACGAATTTATTTTTTATAATAATCAGAGATACAATAGTGCCGTAAAGCGCTGTATAAAAGTATGACCAAGTAATTTGTGATAATGAATGATTACGCGCAGCTATTATTATCAGAATTAGCAGTAAAATATGTTGAGATATTTTTACAAAAGCATCGAGTTTAAAATTTTCATAAGCTTTGAATAAAGATCTCAAAAAGTCAGAGGCGGTGTAAAATATTACATATCCGCCAGCAACATAAATCAAATTTTTTATAAAATCTGGCTTATTGATGAATTGAATAGTTAATAATATTAAAATAAAAGTTATTAAACTTATTATTAGCTTAATTCCCAAAAAATTGCTTAAATATTTTTCCAGTTTATCTTTATTGGTTGAAAATTCTTTAACGCTTATTATAGTTAGGCCAAAATCAGATATTACTAGCCAAAGTTGAGCAAATGCGATAATAAAAGCAAACTGCCCATAAATAGTATCCCCGAGCACTCTGGCAATAATCACTGTAGTGCCAAATAAAATAATCATGGATACTGTTTCAGATATTGCCAACCATGATGTATTTTTGATTAAGATTTTTTTTATTGAATGCATATATTTATATTTTATCATTTAAATTATCAATTTCAAATGTTAGATCCTTGATCACCTGCCTGTCATTGCGAGGCATAAGCGGACAGGAGTCCGAGATGACAGGGTGGGATAAACATAAGTCCGACTTCTGAGTCCTAGAAGTCGGACTTATGTTTAGATTTTATGTATAGATTTGTAGATTTAAAATTGGAATAAGGGTGTAGTGGCAGAGCAATGCTCTGCCACTACATAAATATATTGGTGTAAATTATTATCAAAATTAGGTATAATTAGATTGTTATAATACATCAATATTTGTTTATGAGCATAAAAGCATTTAGTCTATTTTTGAATATTATTTTAGGCATGGGATTGTTATGTCTCATTATTTGGTTGGTAATACAAGACATCGATCCTGATGGTTATCGAGAAATTGAATATAGTTTAGAAAATAAGAGTAATTTAGTGACTGGACCAGAGCCGGCAGCTAGAATATTGGGTGAATTTGAAGATCAAGGAATAAAATATTGGGAGGCGTTTATTGATCCAATTTATTTTGATTTGTATATTCCAAGACTTTATAACTCAATTACTATGGAAGTAGTTTATCGTGTCCACAACCAGCAGATTTTGGAATTTGGCGGTTTAGGTACAGACGAGGGATGGAATTTTACTTTTAGACCAGGGGAAAATGAATTGTTGAATAATTTAGATTGGTCATGTAATAAATTTAATAAAGTAAAAATATGTAAAAATCCAGATAGCACTAGTCCTGAATTAACGTATCAGAATATAGATGAATTTTGGCGTCAGTTGAATGATGAAAAGATAATTTTATATTTTTCACCTCGGCCAAAAAATTATGAATATGATTATTTAAATTTGAACACCGATTTGAGTTTGTATGATTATTTGATTACTGAATATGACGGGTCAGAAGATTTTGGTAATGGTTGGCGAAGGAGAAAAGCATTTTTTTCATCAGAAGATTTATGGTTGGCTGGACATAAATATAAATTTATTTTATCCGCTCCAGAGCTTGATCAGCGTGGTGGAGAAATTCAAATTGCATCAATAAAATTCATTTTAGAAAAAGAACCGATTACTTGGCAAAATATTCCAATAAAATTGAAGAGATTAATGGCAAGACTTAAAAGTAAAATAGGCTTATGATAATATCGCAAAAAATTAAAGAAAAATTATATCCGGTAAATAGAATTTTATTTTATTGGTCGGTAATATTTTTTTTGGTACTAGTTATATTTGAGGATTTGAAAAAATCAATAGTATCCGCTCATTTTATGCCGCATATTTTTATTATGTTAATTTTTTTATTTGGTATGATGACTTTTGTATTTTCTGAAAATAAAGTTAAACCTGAAAAAAAATATGTTATAAAAAAAACAGATAAGATATTGGCAATAATATCTGGAGTTATTTGCGCTGGTTTGTATTTGTTGTTTATTAAGAATATTTCCTATGTGACAGTTTTGATTATGATTTTGATAATAATATTAGTCTATTTTTTAATAGTCTATATGTTTAAAGAATTTGAAAAAAAAGAATGAATTAGGTTTTAGTTTTTAGACCATATTATTTTGTTCTGTAAACGCAGGATTAGAATCTAATTTACTAACAATCAAAATGTCTTGCAAAATAGCTATTTTTTAGCTAAAATATATAATATTAACACAAAAAAATGATTGACGGAGTTAAAATCAAGAAATTAAATGTTCATGCTGATATTCCTGATACTGAGGAGATTTTGTCAGAACCTGGATTTCTAATGGAGGTGCTACGGGATGATGATGAATTATTGAAAAAATTTGGTCAGACAACTTTTACTGTTGCTTATCAGGGCACAATTAAAGCGTTTCACTACCATGAGAAACAAGATGATTTGTGGTTTATTGCTACTGGTAAGGCAATGGTTGTTTTGTATGATATGAGGGAAGATTCACCCACGCGGGGAGAAACTCAGGTTATTCTAGCTGGAGAAGGGGATTATAAATTGATTTTAATTCCAATTGGAGTGGCTCATGGCTATAGGGTTATTTCTAAAGAGCCGGTTTTACTTTTTTATCATACAACCGAAAGTTATAATTCTGAAAATCCAGATGAAAAAAGATTAGCTTATGACGATCCAAAAATAAATTTTGATTGGCAAAATAAAAGTTTAGAATAAATATTAAATATAAAAAAATGAATGATTGCATATTTTGCAAAATTTTAGTTGGCGATATTCCGGCGGAAATTGTGTATGAAGATAAGGATGCAATTGCTTTTATGGATATTTCTCCAGTTACCAAAGGGCATGTCTTAGTGATACCCAGGGAACATTACAAGGATGTCATAGATGTGCCTGAGGAAATTTTACAAAAAATGATCGTGGTAGCTAAGAAAATCGCTCCAAAAATTGTTGAGGCAGTTGGAGCTGATGGATTTAATATTGGTATAAATAATGGTAAAGCTGCCGGACAGGTTGTTTATCATCTTCATATGCACGTTATGCCTAGATATGAATATGACAATTTGAAAATGTGGGAAGGTGATGGTTATCAGGAAGGAGAAATAAAAGAGTATGGTGATAAAATTAGAAATTATTTAGATATTAATTAATAAAAATGAAGAAATATAATATTAAGAATATAAATTTAGCTAGTCAGGGAAAAAAGAAAATAGAATGGGCAGGCAATGAAATGCCTGTCTTAAAGTCTTTGGAAAAGAAGTTTTCAAAAAATAAACCGCTCAAAGGTTTGCGATTAGCGGCTTGTCTTCATGTCACCAGTGAAACTGCAAATTTGATGATTCTTTTGAAAAAATCTGGGGCAGAAGTCAAGCTCTGCGCTTCAAATCCATTATCAACTCAGGATGAAGTAGTTGCTTCTTTGGTAAAAGATTATGGCATATCAGTTTATGCAGTCCATGGTGCTTCTAGGCAGCTTTATTATCAGCATTTGGAATCGACAGTATCGGATCAGACAAATATGACTATGGATGACGGAGCTGATTTGGTAAATTTACTTCATACAAAGAAAAAAAATTATCTGAAGAATATTGTTGGCGGAACTGAAGAAACTACTACTGGAGTTATTAGGTTAAAAGCGTTAGCTGGACAAGGGAAATTAGCCTATCCAATTATTGCTGTTAATGACGCTATGACTAAACATTTTTTTGACAATCGTTATGGTACAGGGCAATCTACTATTGATGGTTTAATCCGAGCTACCAATATATTATTAGCGGGAAAAGTTTTGGTAGTGGCTGGCTATGGTTGGTGCGGACGAGGCGTGGCTATGCGAGCTAAAGGTCATGGATCGCAAGTGATAGTTACAGAAGTAGATCCAGTCAGAGCGCTTGAAGCTAGAATGGATGGATTTGAAGTGATGCAAATGGTTGATGCAGCTAGAATCGGAGATATATTTGTTACGGCTACCGGGGATATAAATGTAATTGACGCTAAACATATCAAATTAATGAAGTCAGGAGCTATTCTGGCTAATACTGGGCATTTTGATGTAGAGATTAATGTAAAAGCCTTACAGAATATGGCAAAATCAAACAAAGAGGTTAGACCGCAGGTGGTTGAATATAGTGTTGGTAATAAAAAAATTAACTTAATAGCTGGTGGTAGGTTAGTCAACCTCTCTGCAGCCGAAGGTCATCCTGCTCAAGTAATGGATATGAGCTTTGCTGGTCAATTTCAAGCAGCTAAATATGTTTGGCAGAACTATAAAAAAATGAAACCAGAAGTTTATGTATTGCCAATAAAACTTGATAATGAAATAGCTAAGGCGAAACTTTCTACTATGGGGATTCAAATTGATAAACTTACTCAGGAACAAAAAAAATATTTATCTAGTTGGGAATTGGGAACCTAGATTAGTATCTAGTATTAAGTATGAATTATAATAAAGAATTAAAAGTTATCAAAAAAGCGGCTAGAGAAGCTGGAGCTTCTTTAGCAAAATATTTTGATCAGAAGTTAAGTATCAAAATTAAATTGACTAATGCTGACTTTGTTACCCAAGCAGATCTTGAGGCAAATAAGATAATCACCGACTTAATTAATAGGGAATTACCTTATGTTTTGGTTTATTCTGAAGAAAAAAAAGTTGTTACTAAAGATAGCGACTACGTATTGATTGTAGATCCTCTTGATGGTACTAACAACTTGGTATTGGGGATCCCAACTTTTTCTTCGGCTTTGACTCTGCTTTATAAAAATCAAGCTGTGGCTAATGTTATATACATACCCATGACGCGACAAATGTATTGGTCGGATGGTCGAGATTCATATTTAGGCAGTAAAAAGAATAAAACTAGCATTGTTACAGATTTAAAAAAATCAACTTTTGCTTATCAACAGGATTATTTATCGTCGGTGACATACAAGACTAAGTTTGAAAATAAATTCAGACAAGCTGGAGCCATTAGAATATTAAATAATTGGTCGCCGCAGTTTGAATATGGTTTACTTGCCTCTGGTAAGATTCAGGGTGTTTATGCCCGCAATATGTTTTGTCATGATTATTTAGGAGGAGTGTTATTGGCGCTTAAAGCTGGAGCTAAAATAAAATACTTTAAAAAACCTCAGAATTTAGTTGAAGATCAAGTGAGTTTTATTATAGCTGCTAATCAGTCTATTTTAAATAAAATGAAAAAAATATTAAATATATGAAAATATTGGTAACTGGAGGGGCAGGATTTATTGGTAGTAATTTTATTCATTATTGGCTTCGAGAATATCCAGAGGATGAAATTGTAAATTTGGATAAGCTGACTTACGCTGGTAGTTTGGATAATCTAAAAGAGATAGAAAATAAGCCGAGCTATAAATTTGTTCAGGGTAATATTGCTGATAACAAGTTGCTTGATGAAATACTTCCTGAGGTTGATAAAATAATTCATTTTGCCGCTGAAAGTCATGTAGATAATTCTATTACTGGGCCAGCTGTTTTTATACAGACAAATATTTTGGGTACTCAAGTTTTACTAGACGCGGCTATTAAACATAAAATTAAACATTTTCATTACATTTCTACAGATGAAGTTTTTGGCGCTCTGCCACTGGATAGCGAGGATAAATTCAATGAACAGACTCTATATGACCCTAGATCGCCATATAGCGCTTCTAAAGCCGGCGCTGATCATTTAGTTAGGGCATATGGTGTTACTTTTGGTCTTAATTATACTATTACCAATTGTTCAAATAATTACGGACCATACCAATTTCCAGAAAAACTTTTGCCAGTAGTAATTATTAATTTACTGCAAGGTAAAAAAGTGCCGGTTTATGGAGATGGAAAATATGTCAGAGATTGGCTTTATGTAGGGGATCATTGTCGGGCAATTGATTTGGTTTTGCAAAAAGGAAAAGTTGGAGAGACTTATTGTATTGGCGGACAAACAGAAGATATGAATAATTTGGAACTTATCAAAAAAGTAATAAAAATTTTAGACAAGGATGAATCTAGCATTGAATATGTTAAAGATAGGCCTGGGCATGACCGTCGCTATGCAGTTGATTGGTCAAAGGCCAAAAATGAGCTTGGATATATGCCAGAATATAGTTTTGACGAATGGCTGGTTAAAACCATAGATTGGTATCGGGATAATGAATGGTGGTGGGAAAGTAAATTGGTTAAAAAATAACATGAAAAGAATTGATAATAAAAAACTACCATTATTTACTCAAGACGAGGTGATTAGGGATATTTTGAAGTATAAAAAATAATAAGCATTAAGAATGAAAAAAATTAAGAAAAAAGTTTGGCCAGAATACTTTCAGAGAATTTTAGATGGTGAAAAGAAATATGAATTACGTTTAGCTGATTTTGACTGTCAAAATGGCGATTTTCTTATTTTGAAGGAGTGGGATCCAAGAATTCAAGATTATACTGGTAGAAGTCTGGAAAAAGAAGTGACTTTTGTTATTAAAACCAAAAATTTAAAATTTTGGTCTCAAACAGAAATAGATAAATATGGATATCAAATTATTTCGTTTAAGTAATAAAATTTATGAAAATATTAATTCTATTCGGTTTACCAGGAGTTGGTAAGACGTTTATTGGTAATTTGATAAGTGAGAAATTCGATTATTATTTCTATGATGCAGATAAAGATTTAACAAAAGAAATAAAAAGTGTTATCAAGAGAAATAAGTTGGTCAGTGATGAAATGAGAGATAAATATTATGTATTGGTTAAAAATAAATTAAAAATAATACAAGATAAATATGATAAGATTGTAGTAGCTGATGCAATACCTAAAGAAAAATACCGTCGGTTATTATTAGATAATTTTCCAGATGCAGTTTTTATTTATGTTACCGCTGATAGTAAAATAACAAAAAAACGTTTAACTCAAAGGAATCATATAGTAAATACTAAATATGCAGAGAAAGTAAAACTATATTTTGAAGAGCCTAAAATTCATCATGGTGTATTAGTAAATAACAGTGGTAGACAAGACATTTTAAAACAATTAGCAACATTATTATGAAAATACTAATTTTACCTTTCAATAAATTCAAGGCAAAATTATTTAGTAAAAATATATGAGAATGTTAATTTTGGGTGCTAAAGGCATGCTTGGGCATGATTTAGCTGAAGAATTCAAAGAATATGACCCTGTTCTATGGGATAAAGAGGAATGTGACATAACTAATGAAACGAAAACTCTAGAGTTAATTCTAGAGTTATCTCCAGAGATAATTATTAATGCGGCTGCATATACCAATGTGGACGGAGCTGAAGATGATCAGGAAATAGCTGATAGTATAAACCACATGGCAGTAAAATATATATCTCAAGCAGCTAAAAAAGTAGGTGCTGTTTTAATACATATCAGCACTGAATATGTATTTGATGGGGAAAATCATAATGGTTACAATGAGGAATATTCTCCACAGCCATTAAGTGTTTATGGGCAAACAAAATTTGCTGGCGAGCAGGTTCTGGTTGATTCTAGGTGTAAATATTATTTAGTGAGAACATCTTGGTTGTATGGCAAGGCGCCTCAAAAAGGTAAGCCACGTGGTAAAAATTTTATTGATACAATTATAGAGAAAGCAAACTCGGGAGGAGAATTAAAAGTGGTTAATGATCAATTTGGCCGTCCGACTTTTGCTAAAGATTTAGCTCAGCAGATTCATTATTTGATAAAAAATAAATTGGATTTTGGTATTTATCATATTACCAATAATGGGCAAGCAAGTTGGTATGAATTGGCGAAATATGCGTTGCAAGTAAAAGGCATTGATGTTAAAATTAAGCCGTGCCAGACTGGAGATTTTATTGTTAAAGCAGCAAGACCAAAATATTCTATTTTAAATAACAGTAAATTACCAGAATTAAGAAATTGGCAGCAAGCAGTGAAAGAATATTTAAAATAAATTTATTTAGTTAATAAATTTAAAAAATTGGAAGGCTAATCCCGCGGCTGCGGGAGCGCTACATACTATATACTAACAACTAATCACTAATTCTATGGCTCATGATTTTAAACTCTCAGTAAATGCAATTCTTGTTAAAGATGATAAAATTTTATTGGTAAAAAGAAAAGATAGAGATGTGTGGAGGATTCCTGGTGGTGAGTTATCACTTGGCGAGACTGTTGATGAAGCAGTAGTAGCATTTATAAAAAATAAACTTGGATTGGATATTAATATCAAAAGAGTGGTTGGTTTGTATTCAAAACCTATTCAAAATGAATTGGTGGTTTTGTTTGAAGTAATTTTGCAACAATTTTCCCAACAGTTAAAACCAAGTGAAGAGTATACCGCAGCTGATTATTTTGATTTGAAAAAATTGCCTGAAAATTTACCGGACAAAAATTATGAAAGGATAAATGATTATAAAGAAGAATATGAGGATGTTGTTATCAGAACTCAAATGTCAGCTCCATCATCACTCAAGTTTCCATCATTGAAATAAAAATTATGAAAGGAATAATATTAGCAGGAGGGAAAGCTACTAGGTTGCGGCCGTTAACTTCAATAACCAGTAAACAATTATTACCGGTTTATAACAAGCCAATGATTTACTATCCTTTAATGACTCTGTTGCAAGCTGGCATTAAAGATATTTTAATAATTATTTCTCCAGAATACGCTGGGCATTTTTTACAATTGCTTGGTTCTGGAAAAAAATTTGGTACCAAATTTACTTACGAAATTCAGGAAGAACCGAAAGGTTTAGCAGACGCTTTTATTATTGGTGAAGATTTTATTGATAATGATAGTGTGGCGATGATTCTTGGTGATAATATTTTCACTGATAATTTATCTGCAGATATAAAATCTTTCAAATCTGGCGGCAGGATTTTTGCTATTGAAGTTCCAGATCCAGAAAGATACGGGGTGGTAGATTTTGATCAGAGTGGTAAGGCGTTATCTATAGAGGAAAAACCAAAACATCCAAAAAGTAATTATTGTGTTACTGGTTTGTATGTGTATGATAATTCAGTCGTAGAGATAGCAAAAAATCTTAAACCATCTGATCGAGGAGAAATAGAAATAACTGATATCAATAAGTTTTATTTAGAGAAAGGTGAATTAGATGTAAAGATTTTGCATAATGATTGGTTTGATGCAGGTACCTTTGATTCTTTGCTTGATGCGTCCAATTTAGTAGCTAAAAATCAGCATTTGTGGGAAGAATTTGGATCTTAAATATATTTTGAGTATTGGTTTTTGAATTTTGCAAAGAAAATATTATATATTTTGCCTGTTTATCAAAGGAGGCATTTTCAATATGACTTTTTTTAAGGATTTCAGCTGAATTCCTATTATCTCTACTATCAAGTTCAATCATTTTTATAGACCCGGATGAAATTATTGATAAATAATTATTTGATTTGTGCCATAAGACATTTTTTATTTTATCACTTTGCCTGGTAATGAGCTGGGAAGAGCCATTGATATCAGTCCATACTTCCCAGTTGTTAAAGTAAACAAATGTATTATCATCAACATAGAATACATTTTCTACATCAGAAATAATTCTTGAGGTTTTATTAAAAGCATCTTCTTCATCAAAAAGAGATAAGATATACAATTTTTTATTTGATTTATCAAGTATGGTAACTTTATTATTTTTTATTCTAATAAATTCATATCCTAGATTATTCGGCAGTTGATAATCAGGGTTTAGAGCTTCGGTCTTGTTTTCATGTTTAATTTTTAAATAGATGTTATTATCACTAGATTTTTTTTGCAGATAATATATTTTATTGTCACTTAAGTAAAAATCAATCAGAGTGCCGTTTGTTTCTTTTAGTAATAAATTTTTTGATTTAGCAATAAAATTATATTTGAATAGTTCATATTCATTTTGACATAATATCGCATTGTCTTGAGTATTGGATAGTTTGCATTTATAATTTTTATATTTTAAAGTATTGTTTAAGCTATAATAATCTTTATTATTTTGTAAATTTAGGAAAATAACGTCATCGGTGGTTGTGATAAATAAATTTTGATTATTGGCAGACCAAGAAATATTTTCAATTTTTTGGTCAAAATAGAACAATTTTTCAGTTTGATCATTCAAAAGATTATAAAGATATAATTTTTCATTTTGTTGATATAGTATAACATTCAATTTTTTATTATATTGCCAAAATGTTACTTGTGGAAGTATATTTTCAGATAATACATTTTTCATAAATAGAAAAATATGTTCGGCAAAAGTTGTCTCACCTGAACGCACGTTTAATTTTTTTTGCCATGAATGAAAGTCTGGTTGAGAAACAGTTACTAAATATTCATTAGGTATTAGATTGTTGAAACGCCAAGGAGTTATTTTTTCAGTTTTAATATCGCCAATTTGAATGGTTACTTTTTTGGGGATAGTTTTGATAACTAAATTTCCGATTTTTTCAATTTGATTTTTGTAGCTATTCCAACGATATCCCGAAGTATACAAAAGCAGTATTGGAGCTACTAATAAAAAGATAATAATAAAGATACTATACAATATCCTTCTTGATTGAAGACTCATAATGATGGTTATTATTGTTTATTGGTTTCATTTATAATATTACTTCTTATATTGAAAAAATTCAAGAAAGAAAGTAAAATATAGACTATAAGTAATAATTTATAAAATATGGGTAAATTTATTGTTCAAGGAGGAAATAAATTGTCAGGGGAGATAAGTGTTTCTGGTGCCAAAAATATGGCAACAAAAATATTGGCAGTATCTTTGATGTCAGAACAAACAATGAAAATAAGCAGGGTTCCTGAGATTGAAGATGTAAAAAGGCTGTTGGAAATACTGGAAGAATTGGGAGTTAAAATAGAAAGGGTTGCAAAAGGCGAGTACCATCTAGTTCCTAAAAATATTGATTTGGATAAATTTAATTATGATTTAGTTTCACAATTTAGGGCGTCTATTTTACTATTAGGACCGCTTTTGGCTAGATTTAAAAAAGTAAAATTTCCTCATCCCGGCGGTTGTATAATTGGTAAACGGCCGATAGATCTTTTTGTCAAAGGATTTAAAGCGCTTGGCGCTAAAATTACTGAACATAATGAATATTATGAGTTTGATGCCAATGGTTTAATTGGCGCTAAAATAGTATTTCCACAAATGACAGTTACTGGAACTGAAACATTGATGTTGGCAGCAGTTTTTGCCAAAGGAACTACTACTTTGATTAATGCAGCTCATGAGCCGGAAATAAGAGCATTGGCTGATTATTTAAATTGTCAAGGAGCAAAAATTACCGGAGCTGGAACCAATACTGTTGTTATTGAAGGTGTGGCTGAAATTAGCGCTGGTGAAGTTGAAATTATTCCTGACCGAATTGAAACTGGTTCGTATGTTGCTTTGGCATTAGCGACAAAAAGTAATATCAAAATAACAAATTGTCATCCTCATGATATTTTGATACCTTTAGAATTGGCTAAACAAATGGGGGCGGATATTACTATTGGTGAAGATTATATTGATATTAAAGCGGCTCGTGAGTTGAAAGCGATTAATATAAAAACACATGAATATCCAGGGTTTGCTACAGATTTGCAAGCGCCTTTTACTGTTTTATTGACTCAAAGCAAAGGGCAGTCTTTGGTTCATGAAACAGTATTTGAAGGCAGATTATTTTATACAGATTTTTTATCTAGAATGGGAGCAAATATTTTGATGTGTGATCCGCAGCGCGTTTTGATAACCGGCCCAACTCAATTGATTGGCAAGAAATTGGAATCACCTGATTTAAGAGCTGGTATCGCTATGGTAATAGCCGGATTGATCGCAAAAGGTGAAACTGAAATAGAGAATATTTATCAAGTAGAAAGGGGATATGAGGATTTAATGGAGAAATTAAAAGGTATCGGCGCTGATATAACCAGGCAAGATTAGTTTGTTTTTTATTGATAATATTTGTAAAAATTTACCCACATGGTTAACCACGTGGGTGATAGTATATATCAGACGATTTTAGTGTGCTAAGTTTTTTCTTTTCTTAATGTTAAAAATATGCTATATTTTATTAGTGTAAAATATGGAAAGTAATAATATTAAACAAAATAATATTAAGCCGATAAAGCCTTTAAAAAAGGTTTTACTTATTATTTCCGCAGTAATTATTGTTTTTGGAGCCTTTTTCTCTGGATTAATGCTGGGATCAGTCAGGGGAGATATTGTTGATGTAATAACTGCTGGAAAAGGAAAAGTAACAAATAAAGAGGTTAAGCCTGATTATTTATTAAAAGATGTTGATTTTAAATTATTTTGGACGCTTTGGGATACCATTAAGGATAAATATTATGATGCTGATGAAGTACTGGATACTGAGATGTTATACGGGTCAATGATTGGGATGGTAGCCTCACTACAAGATCCTTATTCAGTATTTTTAAATCCAGAAATACATGAAGAGTTTACTGAGGAATTAAATGGTCGTTTTGAGGGAATAGGCGCAGAAATAGGTATCAGAAAGAATCAGCTGACTATCATAGCGCCATTGCCTGATACTCCGGCAGATAGAGCAGGTTTAAAGTCTGGTGATAAAATTATTGGCATAGATGATGTGGATACTCAAGGCATGTCTCTTGATCAAGCCGTAAATTTGATAAGAGGAGAAGGCGGGACCGAAGTAGTCTTATCTATTATGAGCGGAGATAATGAACTAAAAGAAGTGCCAATAATAAGGGATACCATTGATATTGTTAGTGTTACTTGGAAAGAAGTTGAACCAAAAGTATCATATATTAAGCTTTCATATTTCAATCAAGATACTACTGCAGATTTTAGAAAAATAGCCAGTGAAGTTTTGGCCACCAATCCAAATACGATTATTTTGGATTTGAGAGGTAATCCAGGTGGATTTTTGGATGTTTCTGTAAAAATTGCTAGTTTTTGGATTGAAGACAGTCCAGTAGTTCTTGAAAAGATGGCTGATGGGACAATTTCCAAATATAATTCATATGGCAAGCCAAGTTTTAAAGGTTTACAAACATACGTTTTGGTTAACGAGGGTTCGGCATCAGCATCAGAGATTGTGTCAGGAGCATTACAAGATTACAATTTGGCTACAATAGTAGGTGAACAGACATTTGGCAAAGGCAGTGTACAGGATTTAATTGAATTTAAAGATGGCTCATCAGTGAAATTAACCATTGCTAAATGGCTGACTCCAAATGGAAATACTATAGATCAAAGTGGAATTACACCAGATATTGTAGTTGAAATGAACGGTGAAGACTATGATGAAGATAGAGACCCGCAATTGGACAGGGTTTTAGAATTAATTAAAAAATAATGCCATGCCTGAAATTAAAAGTATCAGGTAAAGTCCAAGGAGTTGGATTTAGATATTCAGTAAAACAATGGGCGGATGAAAATAATGTTTTTGGACTAGTAAAAAATTTGTCTGACCAAACAGTTTTAGTAAATATGTACGGTGAAACTGAAATATTGCAAAATTTTTTAAAGTGGCTAAATTTTGATTCGGAGTATATAATAAAAGAAATAGAAGAAGATTGGTCTGATACAAATAATTTTGATCATAATTTCCAAATAATAAAGTGATATGAAAGTATTATTAATAAAAAATGTACCGAAATTAGGTAAAAAAGGTGAAATAAAAAATGTTAATCCAGGGTATGCAAGAAATTTTTTAATAGCCAAAGAATTAGCTAAAATGGCTGACCGGGCAACAATTGGCCATTGGCAAGCTATGCAGAAACACTTAGTGGACGATCGAATATTAGCTAAAGAAAAAATAGAAGCGTTAAAAAACAAGATTGATGATATCAAAATTGAAATAAAAGCGAATAAGAATGAAAAGGGTCATTTATTTGCTCAGATTAAGCCGTTAGATATAAATAAAGAATTAAAAAAATATAAAATTGAAGTACCGGAAAGTAAGATAATTATGCCAAACATAAAAGAAGTAGGCGAGTATAAAATTAAGATTGAGCTATCTGACCAGGTAATCGCGAAATTTTATTTATCAATAATTTAATTAAATATTACAACCCCATGCCTAAAAAAAATACCAAGTTTATTTTTGTTATGGGCGGAGTCTTGTCAGGACTTGGCAAGGGTATTGCCACCTCTTCAATCGGTAAGCTTCTACAAAGTAGAGGTTTTTCTGTTTCTTGCATGAAAATTGATCCATATATCAATGTTGATGCTGGAACTATGAATCCAACTGAACATGGTGAAGTTTTCGTTACCAAAGACGGAATTGAAACAGATCAGGATATTGGAAATTATGAGAGATTTTTGGGCATAGAATTGACTGGAGAAAATTATATGACGCAAGGTTTGGTTTGGAAGACAGTAATTGAAAAAGAGAGAAATCTTGAATTTGGCGGTAAATGTGTTGAGGTTGTTCCGCACATTCCTGAAGAAGTTATTAGACGTATAAAAAAAGTAGGTAATAAAAAAGAAGTTGATTTTGTGATGATAGAAATCGGTGGTACAGTCGGTGAGTATCAAAATTTTATATTTTTAGAAGCTGCTCGTATGATGAAGTTGAAAATGCCCGAGCAAGTTATGTTTATTATGGTTTCATATCTGCCGATTCCTTCAAAGATAGGTGAAATGAAGACTAAGCCCACTCAAACTGCGGTTAGAACTCTTAATTCCGCTGGCATTCAGCCAGATTTTATTCTTACCAGAAGTACTAAACCAATAGACAATAAAAGAAAGGAAAAAATATCAATATTTTGCAGTGTATTATCTGAAGATGTAATTTCATCAGAAGACGTTGCCAATATATATGAAGTGCCTTTAAATTATCAGACACAGGGTTTGGATAAAAGAATTTTGAAAAAATTTAATATCAATATGGCCGGTCAAGATATGAAGGATTGGAAGAAAAAGTTAGATAGTATCAAAAGCATCAGAAAGAGAGTCAAAATAGCCATGGTCGGGAAATATTTTTCTACTGGGTCATTTACCCTCTCTGATTCATATATTAGTGTTATAGAGGCTATGAAACACGCTGCTTGGTACAATAAAGTCAAGCCTGAGTTTACTTGGATTGATGCTGAAGATTTTGAAAAAAAGAAATTGGATATTTCAGCTTTGGCAGAATATGATGGAATAGTGGTACCTGGTGGTTTTGGCGCTAGAGGGGTTGAGGGGATTATTATGGCAATACGTTATGCTAGAGAGAATAAAATTCCATATTTAGGGCTTTGTTATGGCATGCAATTAGCAACAATTGAGTTTGCTAGAAATGTTGCCAAATTAGCAAAGGCTCATACCACTGAAATTGATAAAAAAAATAAATATCCTGTAATTGATATTATGGAAGAGCAGAAGAAAAATCTGGATATGGATGATTATGGCGGAACTATGAGATTAGGGAATTATCCTTGTTCATTAATTTCTGGAACTAAAGCGCAAAAGGCTTATGCTGAAAATAATATTTTGGAAAGACATCGGCACCGATATGAATTCAACAACAAATATAAATCCAAATTGGAGAAAGCAGGTTTAGTAATATCTGGAATTAATAAGAAACAAAATTTGGTTGAAATAATTGAATTGCCAAATCATCCATTTTTTATTGCTTCTCAGTTTCACCCAGAATTTAAATCAAATTTACTGGCGCCGCATCCTTTGTTTAGAGAGTTTGTTAAAGCGGCTGTGAAGTAGTATAAAAGTAACTGTCACCCCTGCGAAGGCAGGGGTCTAGTACACAATCTAGTCCATTTTGAAACTACTTCAGATATTAATGAAGCCCTGCTTTGTGAAAAAAGATTAAAGAAATGGAAAAGAGATTGGAAAATAGGATTAATTGAAAAGAATAATCCCGCTTGGCAAGATTTATATAATGATATAATTTGATTTTGTTTCTAGATTCCCCCGCCTGGGCGGGGGAATGACAAAGGAAAGGTGGCTAATAGAGTAGAATAACAACAAAATAATAAAACACCCGCTCAGCTGAGCGGGTGTTTTGATATATAAAGTTATTTTTTTTCTTCAGGCAAAACGTTGACAAATTTTGTTTTTTCTCTATTGCCGTTAAATTTAGTTGTATTTTTCGTTTGGAATTTTATAATTCCAGAAATTTTTGAGAATAAAGTATCATCACCGCCTTTTTTTACATTTTTACCAGCTCTGACTTTACTGCCACGTTGACGAACTAAAATACTGCCAGCTTTGGCTATTTGGCCGTCAAACATTTTTATTCCTAGACGCTTGGCTTGGGAATCACGTCCTAAACCAGTTGATCCACCTGCTTTCTTATGTGCCATATTGTTATCATTTATTTACTTAGATATTAAGTTTCGATATTTATTATATATATTATATATAATAATGTCAAGAATTGTCATTCTGGGTATGTTTTGATTTAGCGAAGTGGGTAAGGAGTTGTTTCCCCTGAAGGCTATTCGGCTCTGAGCTTATGGTCGAAGAGGGGATTTAGGGGGTTTATTATAGATCCACCCTTCTTATTTAATTTGAATTAACAATAAAATATGTATATAATTAAGTTATTATTAGTTTTTATTAATATTTATTTTGAATCATACCCCTCTTATGATTGATAAAATATATAATAATTTTAGCTAATTTTAAATAAATGATCAACGAGTTTATATATTACTTGTTATACGCAATTCGTTTTTGGCTTTACTTAACCCCAACTATTTTGTATGAAAAATAAAATTTCAAATATCCCCGATCATTTTTACAGAGTCAGTGTAAAAGCTTTGATTTTTGATAAAGAAAAAAGATTTTTACTTACGCTGGAAAACAAGGGTTTGTGGGAATTACCCGGCGGTGGCTTAGATTTTGGTGAAAAACCTCAAATTTGCCTTGCACGTGAAATAAAAGAAGAAATGGGTTTGAATATTATCAGCATAAGCAATGAACCATCATACTTTTTCACAGCTCTACACAGAAGTGGCAAATGGTGGATATGCAACGTTGTCTACGAGGTAGTTGTAGAAAATCTTAATTTTACACCTTCAGACGAATGTGTGGAGTTGAGGTTTTTTACCAAAGAAGATGCTTTAAAAGAAAATCTTTTTTCTAATGTTGTTGAATTTGTTAAGCTATATAATTCCGATAATCACTAACCAAAAACGAACAGCGTATAACAGCGGATAGGCTTACTTCCTAACAGAAGTCCTTCGTCAGGGCTTCGCCTATCCGCGGCATTATATGAAATTACTGTTAAATCACTAATATGGAAACTTTAATATCACTTCAATCAATAGTTATAGCAAGTATCGGCGTATTTGCGTCCGTAATCACTGCTTCTTTGTCATATTATTTTGCAAAAAGACACCAGCTAAAAATGGAGGAAAGAAGATTAAAGGAGAATTTTTATATTAAGTTTATTGAATCACTTAGTTTAGTTGCATTAGACAACAGCAACGCAACAGCTCTCGATAAACTTTCTGATGGTTTTAATAATCTTTTGATAATCGCCAATCAAAAAACAATTGAAGTTTTAATGGAATTCCATAACTTTGTAAAAGTTGGGGGTAATACCGGTATACAGAGAGGTTCAATTGAATGGTCGAAAAAACACGATGAGTTACTGACGAAGTTAGTGAAAGAAATTAGAAAAGATTTGTTAGGAAAAAAATCTGTGAGTGATAAAAATTTTCCTTTAATCCATTTGACCGGCGGAGGATCAAAGAAGCAGTGATTTAACAGTAACATCATATAACACGGTGTATCTGGCTCCAGAAAAATTCTTTTATTAATTATAATAATGAGTAAATTTTTCTTCCGATCCAAATTTTGAAAATAATTATTAATTTTAATAAGGAATTTTCAAAACTTCAGATGACACCGATATGATAGAGAGATAATTATAATCAACATATAAAACAGAAAATTATGCCACCAACTTTTTTTATAATTTTGTTATTATTATCAATAGGATTTCACGTTGTATTCCCAATATTCAAGTTTGTTTTTTCTCCTTACAATTATCTCGGAATAGTGTTGATTATTTTTGGAATTATAATAAATCTTTGGACAGATTCACTTTTTAAGAAAAAAGAAACTACTGTGAAACCTCATGAAACACCAAATTTCTTTATTGTTAATGGACCATTCAAATTAAGTAGGCATCCTATGTATCTTGGAATGTTATCTAGCTTACTTGGAACAGCGATTTTTCTCGGCTCATTATCTCCATTTATTTTTTCAATAATATTCATAATCATAATTGAGAAATCATTTATTCCAATGGAAGAGAAAAATCTTGAAAAGAAATTTGGCAATAAATATATTAATTATAAAAAAAGAATAAGATGTTGGATTTAATTCTACGGCGGGTTTTCGAACTGTCCCTTCGGTCGGTCGCCTTGCAGTCTCCCCACATAACATCGCGGATAATTATTTGGCGCTATTTTTTATTTTTTTGCCCACAAAAACTATTGACAAAACAATGTAAATGATGATAACTTGTTATGTTAGTTCTTTAACATCCAATTCCAAGTCCTATTTCTTTATATTGCTCTTTCGGGTTAATAAAGTTAAATGGAAATCCATGGTGGATTTTCAGCCCAAAGAGTTATTAGGGATAATAGGCAAGAAAGGAGGAATTGCCGTGCAACCGGAAATCAAAAAGAAACCAGAAAAGAAACCAGAAAAGAAGCGCGTGAAAGTGCGCATCGGCAAGGGCAGTTGCAGCATCTGCGACTAGCGCGTCCACCAACCGAGGGGAGGGTTGAAAAAATTCTCCCCTTATTTCATTCAGGAGGTAAAACATGGAATGCAAAACAGAAACCCCTCGTCTGGAAGTTGAAACCGAAGACACTATTTATGAGATAGAATTCGGCCAGGTCCAGATTGAAATCACAGGTCGGTGTAACATGAGTTGCCAACATTGCAGGGCAGCTCATCAGCCTAAACATGACATGCCGATCGAACAGATCGTCAAAATTATCCGATTCGCCCGACAGTTCAGCCCGAATTACAAGGAAGTAATCCTGTCCGGCGGTGAACCATTGATGCATCACGACTTCGCCGATGTCCTGAGACAAGTTCGCAACAACGGTGGAGAATTTATCACGCTAACGACTAACGGTTCGTTGCTTACCAACGAGCACCTGACACTGATCAGGGATTTGTCTTTTCAGCGCTTCGTGCTTTCGGTAAGTCTGGACAACCTCGATCCAGTTAAGCATGATGAATTCCGCGCGCATAAGAACGCTTTTCCCAAAGCCGTCAGCGCTCTACGCTTAGTGGCCGAAAGTGGTCTGACGAATGTTATCGCCTCAATGCGGTCCACAATTCAGGCTTCACAAATCGGTGAGATGGAAAGCATGGTGAAGTTTGCGAAAGACATTGGCTGTAAACGAGTCAGCTTTTCCGCAATCCATCCCGCAGGAAAAGCAATTGAACGCGATGATCTCTGGATGACCAAAGAACAAAAACTAGCATTCATTCAAGAGATATATCGGCTCAAAACTGTTTTCCCTGAACTGAATGTCACTACTAATGATCCGTTAAAATGCCTGCTCCGTGGAAAAAATGACTTGGGAGAAAACGGAGAATTGGTTTTTGACGGATGCGGAGCCGCCGCCATAACTTTCAACGTCAATTCTGATGGCACGATGACCCCATGTGCCTTACTGAATGTTCCGATGATGAACGTCTTCCCTTTGAGCATAGAGGAAATGACTGAAAAATATCGGGAAAATTCCATTGTCAGGAACATGCTGGCGATGAACCTTAAGGGTAAATGCGGATCCTGCCAAATGAAATATCAATGCGGCGGGTGTCGTGCACGTGCCCTGATCCAAAAGGGGGATTATCTTGAAGAGGACCCTCATTGTTGGGTGTAAAAACCCACTTCTACCAACCAAGGCCATTTTTGAAAAATAAAATGGCCTTTACTTCTTATATTCGCCTTTTTATTATATAATGAGAATATGAACATCTATTTGAAAAAATTTATTGAAGAAAAATTTAGAAAACCAGGTAAGGCATTGGATTTAGGAGCTGGTGATTTTTTTGATGTTGCTTGCCTAAAACAGCTGGGCTGGAAATGCGAAGGAGTGGACATAAAAACTGGCGTTGATTTAGAAAAATATTTTTTATCAGAAAAACACCCTTTCGATCTGGTTTTTTCAAATTATGTAATTCATAAACTAAATGATAAAGAACAATTTATCAAAACAGTTTTTGATAATTTAAAAAAAGATAGCTGGTTTTTTATTCATACCTTTGATAAAAAAGACAAGAATAGTAAATCGGCCTTAACAGCAGATCACTTGCGAAAAATATTGTCCAGACAGGGTTTTAAAAATATTAAAACTGGAGTTTTCAGTTATTACGACAACGAAGAAGGACATAAACATTGGCATAAAATTTTAGAAGCAACCGGAAAAAAATAAAAAATAGCCCCGAATAATATTTTGCTTCCCGCCAATTCGGCGGGCAGGCGCAAAACAAAAATTTTTAATTACATCCGATAACAACGAGTATCCGGTTACGGCTCTTCCGAGAACCTCCACCCATATTTTATTCCGCTCCGCTACACAAAATATCAGATATACGCGAACGTTAGCATATTACACGATCCTATTTACCGACAGGTAGACTTTTTCAGCCAAAGGCTGATCCGCCTCGGGCGAAAATTCCTCTTTCAAGAGGGGATAGCTTGATATCAACCTAGAATGTTGTATTTGGTTTTAGTTTATTATCTTTTGAAGTAGATTCCGAGGTTTTTTTGATTGTTTTGAATATTGATTGGTATTTATCCCAATTATATTCCTCTACTTCTAGTTTTTCCAAATATTTTGTTTGGATTTTTTCAAGAAAATGGATTTTTATTAAAGCTGGAGAGACATCAGCCTGTAAAACAATTATTTTTTTTGCTGAGATTATTGTCTGATAAAAATTAAAATACAGAAAGAATCCAATTAACACTACCAGTATAACAGAAATAAGAATACTAGAAGATTTAATATGCTTAATAAAGAAAGAAAATATTGTTTTTAGTTTGTTGGTGATTGTTTTTAAGTTCATTTTATTGTACATATATTTTCCCGATCAGTTGGGTAACAACATTGGATTCAGAAGAAATTTCTGACGGGCTATTGCTAAAAGTTATTGAATTTAGATTGATATAAAATTCTTTTCTATCTAAATCATTTATATAATTCAGAGTATTTTTGTATTGGCCATTGAGTGTTATACTTATTGAAATCGGCGTGATTATATTTGGTTTACTAAATTCCGAAATATTTATATTTTGTTCTAAGTTGTTTTCATCAGCAATTGCTTCAAGTTCTTTTATGAAATTCAGAGTTTTGGCTGAGTCAATGACTATATTGGAAAGACTTTTAAGTTTTTCATCAATTTTGTTCATTTGTTTGGTAGTGTCTTTTAATGAAAGTCCTTGTTGATATTGTTTTTCAAGTAAAATACGTTTTTGCAATATGGAATCATTAATTACATTGATATCAAAAACTGTTTTACCAATGAAAACTAATATTAATATCAATAATATCGTTAATCCGTATATTGTTGTATTCAAAAATTTTTTATTCTTCATCCAATTCACAATCTAAGTTATTTATATCAGCAGTTAAGGTAAAGTTAATATTGTCTTTTTTTAGAAGAGTCCTCAAAGGCAAGGAAATATTTTCTAATAAATCACATTTTTTTAAGCTTTCTTGTAGATTTAATAAATCTTCTCTGGTATAAGCGAATCCTGATAATAAAAAGGAATTTTCGTTTATGTTAAGTTCCATTCTTTCTATTATAACATTTTCGACTAATAGCTGATTAATAGTATTTAATGTTTTTGACCAAGGAATAAATTCAGTCTGCATATTAAATATATTTTGCAGTTTTTTATTATAAGCATTTACTTTATTATTTATATTTTGGTGGGAAATATTGATGGATTCTGATTGTAGTTCAACCTCAGCGAATCTTTTCATTAAAATAATTTTGGATGCAAATAAAACCAAAGAAATCACAAAGGAAACTGTTAATATTATAAGAATAAAATTTTTAATAATATTATATTTCCACAACAAATAAGACTCTGTTTTTTCGCTTGGTGATAGTAAGTTTAGATCTAGCATATTACATTTTTAGTGCCAGGCCAATAGCCGTTGTGTATGATAATTTTTCATTTTCAGGAATAGTAATTTTATTTAAATTTGTAATTTTTGCAAATGGATTGCCTTTCACGGTTTCGATTCCTAATGTTTTACTCAAAAATGATTCTAATTTTTTTATTTCCGCTCCGCCACCACATAATAATATTTTTGTCAATTTAAGACTATTGGCAAAATTATTATTATAATAATCTATAGCTGATTTTATTTTGTTTGCTAGTTCATTTAGTTCGTTGTTCAGAATTGCATGTATGCCATCTTTACATTTATTTTCATCAAGACCGCATACTATTTTTGCTTCCTCAGCTTGTTTTGGATCCAGTGACAATTTCTGACTAATAATTTCTGTTATTTTATCACCAGCCAGTGGGAGGCTAAAAATGCTTTGCACTGTATTATTTGCATAAATTATAAAACTACTTCTAGTAGCGCCAATGTCAATAATACCTACAGCATTCTGATTATTTTTTTCAGAGTTATTATTAAGCATAGCTCTTATGATAGATAGTGCTTCAATTTCTAGTGATAAGGGTATAAGATCTGCTTTTTTTAATAAAGAAGTATAAGAATCGACAATATTTTTTGGTGCCGCGCCAATTAAAATATTAATCTCATTATTATTTTTATCTGTGCCAATTTTTTGCCAATCAAAATAGAGTTCGTCTAGGGCAAATGGTAAATGATGCTCAGCCGCCCATTCAACGGCAGTATGAATTTCGTTATCAGGAGTAGGTGGTATAGAAATTAATTTTATAAAAGTATGTTTTTCTGGCAGGCAGGCGTGGATAAATTTTGATTTTAATTTAGGTCCTTTGGCAAGGTTTATAAGTTCTTTAATTATTTTGATAATTTCCTTTTCATTGACAATTTTGCCATTATCAAAATAATTTGACGGCAAATGCATACTATTTAAATTGACTAAAGAGTAATTATTGCCTTTTTTGTTTAAGCCGATCAATTTAAGAGATTTGTCACTTAAGTCAAGACCCCAAATTGATACTTTTCTTTTATTATTATCAAACATAATTAATTTGGTATTTCTTCCCAAGAAATAAATTCGTATTGGCTGCTAGTAGGGAAACTAGGCGGCGGTTCAAACATTAGTTTACTATCATATATACTCATGGTGTTTCTATAACCATCTACAGTATTTGATCCTGATACCCATGACCAAGTCCAGATTTTATTGGTTATGATACCTCCATATACTTCAATATAATTTTTTATGCTTCTTTGCCACCACCAGCAATAATTTGCTCGGTAAACTCTTCCTTTTTGAGCCAATAAAATTCCATCTATATAGAGATTATTAGGAGCATGTCTTGGTACTTTAATATTTTTTTGAGCGATTAAACCAAGAGAATGGTTGCCATCTCTGGCTAAATATTGAATATTGTTATTTATGATTATTGAAGTATTAGTACTAGCAGAATCTGGAAATTTTGCCGAAGCTAGAGTAACTTTACCATTTAGCGTACCTTCTACCCAAACATTATCTTCTATAAATATTATACCATTATTTGGCAATGAATAGTTGCCCAGATAATGTTGTGTGCGTATTTCTTCAGCTTTCCATTCACAGCCTGAAAAATCATCGTCATCAATTTGATATAAAGCCCACCATAGCCTGGTTATCCGATATAGATTATAAGTTCCATTATTTTGGAAAATTATATGATAGCCATAATTTCTTGGGGCATAATAATGACCATCGTTTTGCGCTTCAGTTTTTAAATTAGCCAGATCCATAGTTATGGAGTTGAAATCAATTTCTGTTACTGGGTAGCTCCATAAATCATTATTTGGACCACTTCCCCAAACACCAGGTTTTTCTTCATTACTGCAACCGTGGTCAGTGGTGCAGATATAAGTTTCCTTAGCTGATGTAACTAAAGAGTCGTTAGTACCATCCATTCTGACTCCACCATTTGAATGAAGTGTTCCTGATACACTCTCACTATCACCAAGCCAAATATCACTATTGGTTAGATATGAATATTTAGCCAAGGATGGTTTGCCATATCTAACTTCTAAAGTTTTTTTAATATTTGGATATTTATTTATCCACCCAACTGATTTTATATTCACAATAGTTGAACCTATTGTTGGAGGAGTTATTTCTAAACTAAAAGTGCCAACCAATCCAGTTGTTGGATCTTCATAAGTATGAATATAAGGACCTGGCCCGCCAGTATTATCCGTATAATCTTCCTCAGCATGCGCTAAATGCCAACGGTAATAGTTGATACCTGCTTCAGCAATATGGATTGCTTGAACTTTAGCAATGTGTTGATCATTTAATTTTTTTTGGTAAACAACCATTCCCAATAAAGAACTTATAGATAATAAGAAAATTCCAGTGAATACTATGATCAAAATTAAAATAGCTCCTGATTCATTTTTTTGTTTTTTATTAAACATTATAAATTATTTTTTAAATTTCTTAATTGGACATCTGTTTCCAAATCAAAATCTTTAGGCGCTCTAATAGGATCTATATTTATTCTCAAAAATACATGTAATAATTTTGTTTCTATCAAACGGGCCGGAGCGGGTAGGGGATTATTTTCAGTATCATAAGGATAATCTCCATTGTAGTAAGTAAAAATTGGGATAGAATCGTTTCTAACATGTGTTGAAATTATAGTTATTTCCTCAGTACCAGTATAATCAAGTGGATTGCCAGATGGTTCAATTATACCTTTTTCTAGGTTAGTTCCATTCAATGTATATCTTACTCTTTCTGTATAAACATCTTGATCGATGTCTGAATAAAAAATTATTTCTTGGTCGCCAGCTAATTCCAATGGGTATGATCCGTTTTCAGCTATTGACGCTTCTCTTATTTCTTTAGCCATAATATCAACACCTTTTTGTGCCAATCTGATTGCTTCAATTTGATCTTGACCAAAAGACGCGCTTTGATAGCTGTTTATTGAAAAATCAAACCAAGCTAAAATTAATATAATAAAAATGCTTGTAGCTACTGTTATTTCAAGTAAGGTAAATCCGTTATTTTTTAGCTTATTTTTTTTCATTTATTGAATAACAATAATTATGTCAGTTGAAGTGGCAGCAGAAAGGAAAAATGGTTTTTCTGGGGTTGATTGCACATATGAATATGAAACATCTGTTACATTGATGTCGTAAGTATCCCATTCTAGATTAGAAATAGTTATTTCTCCTTGAGCATTAGTAGTAAAAGAATTTTCATATTTCAAAAGATCAGGATTTTCATAAATAAGTTTAGCGCCAAATAAGTCAAAGTCCACATAAGGCACGGGTGTTTCTGGATTAGAAGGGTCTACAGTGCCAGTCCAAATATTTCCATAACCTTCGTGATAATCAGTCCAAGAAACTACTACTTTGTCTGTTTGATATATGCCAATATCATTGATAGATTGATCGCCATCACTTTCTAAGTTCACTTGTATTTCTTGAGTCCAAATAGCAGTTCCAGTGGAAGTAATTTTATGTAAAAATATATCATGATCACCGCTGCGATTATCAGACCAAGTGAAATAAATATCTCCATTTTGATCGCCGGCGATTTGAGGATCAATTTGTTGCGAAGTAGGTGATACGGTAGCTAAGTTTTGGTCGTCAGTAAACATTTTGGCGCTACTGGAGGCAAATTTTTGCCAATAGATATTGTGTTGTACATCTCTAGTATCTGACCAAGCGATATAAATATCATCGTTAGTATCAGTTGTGATATCAAAATTATTATGAGTAACGCTTGGTGATTCATTATTTACTTGTTTTTCACCAGTCCAAATGTGATTTCCAGTATCATCAATTTTTGCTAGATAAATTTTTTCAATACTATCTCGATTATCAATCCAACCAATAATCAAATCATTATTTTGATCTTTGACAATTTTGGGTGAAGTTTGTATAGCAGTACCAATATCTGTATTTATTTTTACATCAGCGGCTAATAGTTTGACTCCATCAGTATCTAAAATATTAAAATATATATCTCCTTCATCATTTCTTTTATCTTGCCAAGCAACATGTAGTTTGCCGGCGCCATATATAATATCAGGAGTAATTTGATCTGCAGTTGAACTGTCATTATGAGCTTTTTTACTTGATCCCCAGACATCAGCTCCAGCACTAGAATGTTTTGACAGAAAAATATCATAATTTGAAGAAGCTGGGTCAGACCAGACTGTATATATATTTCCTGAAGTATCTAGCGCTATTTTTGGTGATTGTTGGTCGTTTCTGATTGATAGGGAAATATCATTGGTCCATTGTTTAGTGCCCAGCGTAGAATATTTTTGTCCATAAGATTTAGGATCAGTGCCATCACGGAAATCTTTCCAAACATAATAAAAATAATTATCATTGGCAGCTAAACTAGAATTTATTTGATCAGTGGTAGTAACGCCAGTATTAATTTGCCAATTACCAGGTAATGTTTTAGAAACTGTTTGAATAGTTAATTCGCTAATTCGGTCTATGGAAAATCCCACTTCAGTAGTTTGTCCCTCAACAATTGAAATAGGCGACCTAACTGGGGTAGTGTAGATGCCAGTAGGTTCATAGGTCCTGTCAGTGCTATAGCTAGTTTTAGTGACTGTAATGTCGTAGTTTTCATCTGTCGGCACCCCAGGTAAAATTAATTGACCGCTACTATTTGTTTCTAAGTTTAAATCTATTATTGGTAGAATATTGTCATTATAAATATGTATATTTGCCCCGTTAACTCCAATACCTTCAGAATCAAAAACATTTATGACCATGGTTCCGCCACCTTCATTTGATTCAATTCCTGGTGGAGCTATATCAGTTATCATATAAATTTCTTGAACTCCTCTTGAAACAGTCCATGTAACTGTAACTTTAATTCTTTTATAGTCCGTATTCAGTAGATCGCCAGGTACGCTGGCTGGGTTTGGATTATCTAAAATAAAAAATTCGTCAATTGCTCCGCCTGATAAATCTTCGGAAAATGGACCGGTATTACCAATATACAAAAAGCTGCAATTCAACGGTGGTTCAATATTACCACTGGTTTCGTAGCCAACTTCTTCATTGTCACGGTAAACGGCAATTTCATCATTGATGGAGTCGTACATAACTTCTATTAGGTACCAATGATCTATTTCCCATTGTAAGGGATGAGTTGATATGTATTCAAAAGTCATTAAAGATTGGCCATAGACCATTTCTAGTTTATTTGAATTATCTCGGTATAGTAGGATTGATCCATTACAACCGCTAGCAGCAAAGAAAAATAAATCATCACTTATATTTTTGCTGTCTGGTTTATACCAAAAGGCGATTCGTCCTTGATTCGTGTCAAGATTATTTGTTGCAGGAATTTTGGCGTAATCCATTTCAGATGGCGGTGAGAAATGACAAGCTAAATTGTCAACCCCTTCAACAGTGGAGAGAGATGCTGAGGTAGTGATAGTGCCTGATCCGATTTGCGGAGACTGGCCTGATGATGCATCGTCCATATTCCAGTAAAAAGTAACATCAGGATTATCGTCTCGATAAGGTGATTCCAATTCACCAGGCACTAGCGTGCCATCAAAAGGATCGTCAATATAAATTATTTCCGTAGTTACAGTATAGTCATAATTATTTCTCGTTACAGTTTCTGTTTGCGGAATATTGCCACCAGGAACTCCGCCGATAGTACCAACTAAATTGTAGGGTAAATTTCGGATAGTTTCTAATTTTTGATTGGCGAGTGAGGCAGCAGTAATTTTGAATTTTTCTTCAGCGGTTAGTCTAAGGTAGGTTGTATATAAACGTGAAATTCCCGCCAGAGTCAAAACCATTATTCCGATTGTAATGACTATTTCTAAAAGGGTGAAACCATTTTTATTTTTTGAAATTAACATGCAAAATTAATTTAAATCGAGGTTAATTAAAATGCTTGAGTAAGAGAATACATTGGCATGATTACAGCTACGGCAATACTACCAACACCGACACCAAGCAATAGCATTAAAATAGGCTCAAGCGTGGAAGTTAAAGTGTTCATGGTCTGATCAACTTCTTCTTCATAGAAAATAGCTAATTGTTCCAATATTTCGTCAAGTGAACCAGTTTCTTCACCAACAGCAATCATTTGGATAACTATTGGCGGAAAAAGATCTTTTCTGCTTGATAGGGTTTCATTTATATTGACACCTTTTTTTAGTTCTTCAGCCGCATTTTTTAAAGTGTCTTTATATTCATAATTTCCCAAAACTTTTGAAGTAATTTGAAAGTTTTCAGTAATTGAAATATCTGTTTTTAGTAATGAGCTGGTTGTTCTAGCAAATCTGGCTAGATTAATTTTTTTTAAAATACCTGAAATTATAGGCAGTTTAATAGTGAATTTATTCCAAACTTTTTTACCTTTTTCACTTTTTATATATTTAATAAACCCACCAATAATCAAAATAGCTGATAAGCCAACTAAGACACCATTATTAACAGCAAAATCAGAAATAAACATTAATGCCCTTGTAGCTATTGGGAGTTCTGCATCTAACTCTTTAAAGATAGATGTTATTTGCGGTATAACAAATACAAACATTAAAATCATAATTACTATCATAGCGGATACTACTATTGCTGGATAAACTAAAGCGCCCCTTACTTTTGAAATCAAATGATGGTCTTTTTTCATTTGAATAGTTAGTTGGTTTAGCACTTGCTCTAGTTGACCGGCAGTTTCTCCAGCTCTTATCATATTAATAAAAAGTTCACCGAATATTTTGGCATGAGGAGCTAGACTATCAGAAAGTGTTGTACCTTTTTCAACATTAGTTTTAATGTCTAATAATATTTTTTGTAATTTTTTATTGCCAGTTTGTTCAGCTAATGTTGACAGGGCTCTTGATAAAGAGACGCCAGCTTTGACCATAACTAAAAGATTTTGGGTAAAAAATATTTTTTCTGCTGCGGGTACACTAGAATAATCCAATAATTTATCATTTATTTTATCAATATAGTATTTTATTGAATTTATTTCTTCCGAATCAATTTTTTTTTCATCAGTAATTTTTTCAGTTTTAATATCCTTGTCAGTAATGTCGTTTTCAACTTTTTTTTCTTTTGAAAATAAAGACATATTATTCCTTGGTTACTCTTAAGATTTCTTCAATAGTTGTTATTCCATTTTTAGCTTTGATAAAGCCATCTTCAAACAGAGTTAACATTTTTTGTTTATTGGTAGCCTCGGTAAATTCAATGGTTGAAGCTTTTTGCATTATTAATTTTTGAATATCAGGTGTAATTTCTAAAACTTCATAGATACCTATTCTGCCTTTATAACCACTGTTATTGCATTGTTTACATCCTTTACCACGGTAAAATAATAATTCCTTTATTGAAATATTAGGTGAGGTAATAATTTCTTCATCAGTTAAAGTTTGTAAAACCGATCCAATATTATATCTTTCTTCCAATTCTTTTATACTTTCAGGGGTTAAGTTGTATGAAGAAATACAATTGTTACAAATTTTTCTGACTAACCTTTGCGCAACAATCAGATTAGTTGTGGTAGAAATTAAAAAACTGGCGATACCCATATCCTGTAATCTTGGCAGGGTTGCTACAGCACTATTGGTATGAAGAGTAGATAATACTAAATGTCCAGTCATAGCAGCATGAATAGCAATTTCAGCTGTTTCTAAATCTCTAATTTCTCCAACCATAATTATGTCTGGATCTTGTCGGAGCAAAGCTCTTAAACCGCCTGCGAAAGTGAATCCTACTTTAGGATTTATTTGTGATTGATTTATTCTGGGCATTCTGTATTCAACTGGGTCTTCAACAGTAGAAATATTTACTTTTGGCGTATTCAAGAGATTAAGTACTGTGTATAGGGTAGTGGTTTTACCACTTCCTGTTGGTCCAGTTACCAATATCATACCATGAGGTTTATCAATGTTTGCTTTTACTGTGTTGAAAGCGTGTTTTTGAAATCCAAGCTGTTCAAGAGTTAAAATTTGACTGGATTCGTTCAATAGTCTCATTACAATTTTTTCTCCGTCAAAAATTGGTATTATTGAAACACGGAAAGCAACTTTGTATTGTTCTGTTTTTATTTTGAATCGACCATCTTGAGGCAGGCGATGTTCATCCAATTTCAAATTTGCCAAAATTTTAACTCTAGCAATAATGCCTTGCTGGGCATTTTTTGGCAGGGTCATAACATCTTTCAGTATTCCATCAATTCGATATCTAACCAGGACTTCTTTTTCTGAAGGTTCAATATGAATATCAGAAGCACCTTCAAAAATAGCATATTCCAAAAGCGTATCTACTATGCGAATGACTGGCAAATCATGAGCTAATTCTTTTAAATCCTTGCTAGTTTCATCAATATCACTTTGAGTTGTCTTAGTAATGTCTTGAAATTCAGCTTTTAAGCCTTTGTGATATTGTTTTAAGACTTCATCCAGTGATTTAGGGGTAGTTAAATGTATAATTATATTCAGATCTGTTTTCTTTTTGATGAATTCAATTGTTTGAATATCATCAGGGTCAAGAGTGGCAATTTTTAAATCTTTATTATCAAGATCAAATGCTACGATGTTATGAGTTTTAGCAATTGATTCAGGTATCAAAAACAAAATATCTTTTCGGATAATTTTATTTTTGATACTTATAAAAGGTAATTTTAATATCTGTGCAGCTGTCTCATACAATCTAGCTTCTGGGATTATTTTTTTTTCTACAACCAAATTATGTAATTTTTTACCTTTGTTTTTTGCATCAGTTCGTAATTTATCCAAAGTCTTTTTATCAACAATCTCTTGATCAATGAGTATTTTTTCTATTAAAGAGTTTTTGAACATATAAATCTATTTTTACACATTAACTATACATATTATTATACCATAAAATTAAAACAGTGCCTATCACTTGACCTAATAGCAATATTTTTAGATAATTAAGTTACTCTTATTAATAGATATGCTTATTTTTTATTTAAGCAATGAGGGAGTGATTTTTTAAATTTTTTTAATTATGAAATTATTGCTGATAAAAAATTTTTTTAAGGATAAAAAAATTTTACTGCCGATTATTTTTGGCATAATTATTATTTTATCGAATTTTATTTATGTGGGCTGGAAAGTAGGTTTGGAAACTTCAATGCTGTCGCTTCATTATAATATTTATTTTGGTATTGACCAGCTTGGCGAGGCTTATAGAATTTATTTTTATCCAATTTTTAGTTTGTTAATTTTTTTGATTAATTTGTCTATTTCGTTTGCCATTTATAATAAACAAAAGATAATTAGTTTTTATTTATTATGTTTAGCTGTTTTATCAAATATTTTTTTATTACTCGGAAGCGGATTAATAATTATTATTAATGAGTTGTAAGTATGATTGAAATTGGTATTATTAAAATTTTCTTTTTGATTTCTATTTCATTCGTTTGCGCCGTGGCATTTACTCCTTTGTTAACTTATTTTTTATATAAGTATAAATTGGGCAAAAGAATCAGGTCTGAATCAAGCGCGCCAATTATGTCAAAGTTACATGCCAAAAAATCTGGCACGCCAACTATGGGGGGAATTCTAGTCTGGTTTACAGTAATATCACTGGCGCTGATAATTAATTATTTGATGCATTATACAAATAGTCAAACCTTAAAAGATTTGAATTTTTTGACTAGATCAGAAACTTGGCTGCCAATCGGAGCTTTGTTTTTGAGTGCCATGGTTGGATTGTTTGATGATTTTTTGAATATTCACGGCATTGGTTCAAAGGGTGGGGGACTTAGAGTTAGGCATAGATTAATAGCCTATACCTTAATAGCTATGGCGGGGGCTTATTGGTTTTATTTTAAATTGGATTGGGATTTGATCAGAGTGCCTTTTTTAGGTGATTTTAATATTGGTTTATGGTATATACCAATCTTTCTTTTTATAATAATTGCTACTTCTTTTTCTGTAAATGAAACTGATGGGCTTGATGGTTTAGCTGGTGGCGCTTTGCTGACATCTTTTACCGCTTTTGGCGTAATTGCTTTCGTGCAAGGTAGGTATGATTTAGCCGCTTTTTGCGGGGTAATTATTGGCGCTTTAACTGCATTTTTGTGGTTTAATATAAATCCAGCTAGGTTTTTTATGGGTGATACTGGAGCGATGTCTTTGGGGGTTACTTTAGGGGTTATTGCCATGCTGACGAACACTGTTTTGTTATTGCCAATTATTGGATTTATTTTTGTGATTGAGTCTCTTTCAGTAATTATTCAAATTACCTCTAAAAAAATTCGTAAAAAGAAAGTATTTAAATCAGCTCCGATACATCATCATTTTGAAGCAATCGGTTGGTCAGAACCAAAAATCGTGATGAGATTTTGGATTGTTTCGGGGATGATGGCAGTAGTTGGATTGATTATTTTTATGCTTGATTATTCAATTTAAGATCTCTAGAGTTAACTCTAGAGTTTAATATAGAGATTATGTCTAGACGCAAATTGGAACAAAAAAATATTAGAAAATTATTTCGGACCGGGCGTGGCGCAACTATTGCTGTTACCTTGCCAATAGAAATTATGCGTGAGCTTAAATGGCAGTCCAAGCAAAAAGTGGTAGTGACAAAAAGGGGTAAGAGGATTTTGATAACTGATTGGAAAAAATAACATTTGTCAATATTACAAAATTACAAATTAATATAATTTTATGTATTACAAAAAAGTTTGGTTCAAAGCGTTGTATATCTTTTTAACTACTATTTTATTTATTTTGGTTGGGATTTTATTGCATTGGTTGCTTGAGTATCCGGTTTTGTATTTTTTGACCAAAGATTTTAATTCATATTCTTTGGGGATGTCTCTTTCCGGTTGGCTTGGTTTGCATAATATTTTTTCTTTATTAATATTGCTAGTAGCAATTTTTGCTGGAATTTATTTTGGTCTTGATTGGTATGACAAAATTTATCTAGCTAAAATGAAAAAATTGGATTTGCTGAAGCATAAAAATTTTTTTATCAGCGCTGTAATATTATTTTTTATTTTATTAGTAGCGGTTATTACTGCGTTTGTTTAATTAGATTTTTATTTTCATATTATAATGAAGCTAGAAATTTGATTAATAAAATAAATATGAAAAAATCTATAAAAATATTTCTACCTCTAGTTATTATTATACTTATCGCAGGATATGTATATTGGTTTAGAGGTGTAGAAAACAAGCAAGGTAATGAAAATGATAACAAACAAGAACAGATAGTGGAAAATAATAATGAAAATCAAAATATAGATAATAGTAATGACAAACAAGAACCAGAAGTTATTACTTCTGATATTGATACTTCGGATTGGCAGACTTATAGGAATGAGGAGTTAGGATTTGAGTTTAAGCACCATGTTGATTTTAGTGTAGAAGCACAGCCAGATGTAGATTATACTAAGCTAAAAATAAATCATGGGGAGTATTATTTTTCCTTACATTATCAAAATCAAATATCAGCTAGTATAAATTTTTATTTCCATAGAAGAGGGGTTGTATTCGGAAGCGAAATATATATACCATCAATAGCAGGATATAGGGTAAATGCAGAGTCTATAGAGGTATATTTAGACGATAAGTGGGTAAAAGTGAAACCTATTGATAGGGTAAAAAGCGGTTTAGGAGATATTATTATAGTTGATGGTAGTTTTGCTTCGTTTGATAATTCAGTAATTGCAGTAGGTAATTTTGATAGTAATACAAAGATTGATGGTTTTAGGATAATTCTTGATAATAATAGTCAAGATATTAATTTGGATTTATTGAAAAAGATGTTAATGACAGTGACTGATTAAGTAGTAATAGATATTCAGTAAGCACATTAAAAATATAGAAAGGAGGGATATATAAATAGTTTTTTGGGTAAATAAGTAACTGATAGTTTAACTTAGAATTTAGGAGTAGAAGATGAAGCGATTTACAGTCTTAATAGTTTTACTGTTTTTAATAGCAGTAGATGGTTTATTTGGACAAGATAGGTTTTTGACTTATCCGTTTGAGTGGTCTGCAAAAGGTATTGTTAGAGCAGGTTGGTATTATCCTGATTATCAAGATGAGTATGGTGTGTGGCATTACTGTGAGATGCATGCACCTAATGGAGCTATTGATTTTGACGAAAGTGTCGGTGGTCAACAAACGTCATTTAATGTAATTACAGTTGCTTCAGGTGAAGTCATACTTAATCAATGGAGTGACACTTATGGTTGGTGGGTAATATTAAAACATCTAGTAGATGGAAATACATATTTTACTGCTTATGCACATCTAGATGTTCAGTCACAATTATCAGTCGGTATTTATATAGCAAGAGGTGATTATATAGGATCAGCTGGAACTACAGGAAATTCTTCAGGCGTACATCTTCATTTTGAGGTAAGAAAATATAATGGCACAGGTACGGCAACTTGGAGTTCTAGTGTCTCAGTAGATCCATATGATAAAAGATTAAGAGCGGATGGAAAAAATTGTGCTACTGGTACTTGGGGTACTGCTTATCCAGATCCTCATAATGGTCCCGTAGGAAGAATGGGAAATAATTACCTTTGGACATCTGATCCACCAGTACATTACAATGTTGGTTGTTATGCAGAATCACCATCTTGGCACGATGAATCTCATCCTCAACCGTCATTACCTTTTGCTGACGCATATAATCGTCATCCAAATAAAATAGGTCAACCCAATGATAATGGTGGTGGCACTTATGTCCATGAATGGTATGGTAAATGGATTCAGGATTTTTACAAGGAGACTGGTGAATGCATATCA
>DAOUWZ010000053.1 GCA_030666865.1 bacterium
TAGATATGTTTGGTTTGGACGCAAATTTGGTTAAACCAGAAGAAAATAAAAAGTCTCTACCTGATTCAATACCAATGCAAACTGTATCACATCCTGATTCACGCATTTTTTTAAGGATAGGCATTGATAATTTATCAACTCTAGTTAGACACCCCCAATTAATATCCAGCTTTCTTCTAATAATCTCGTCACAAAGTTCTAAAGTTCTTTTTGGAAAAGCTGTAAATGTATCGTCTACAAAATTGAATGAATTCAACTTTAATTTGTGTTTTTGATATTCCAACTCATCAACAACATTTTTTATGGATCTTAGCCTTAATTTGTCTCCAGACATCTTTGTAGTTGAACAAAAAATACAATTATAATTACAACCTCTTGAAGTTTGTATAGGTATTTTATTATAATATCTACTATTAAATCTTGGATAAATATTATTCCACTTGGGAAAAGGCAAAACATCTAAATTTTCAATATATTTTTTTTTTTGAGTTGTTATTATTTTGTTATTATCATCCCTATAGACAATTCCCTTGACTTTAGATAAATCATCATTATTTTCAAGTTTATTTATGATTTCTAAAAATGTTATTTCACCTTCATGCAAAACGACAATATCTATAAATGAATTCTCCAACATTTGAAAAGGTAGGAATGTTGCATGAACTCCACCAACTATAATTATTATATTCTGATTGAAATTTTTTACCAATTCGGCTATTTTTAGTGCGTCAACAGATGAAAATGTAAGCATGGAGATTCCAACAATTTGTGGCTCAAACTTTTGAAGTATTACATTTAAAAGGTTAATTGAAGCACGAGTGTCAGAAAGATTTAATATTTTATTTTCCATATTATTTTCATCCAAGACTGCTGAAATATATCCAAGTCCCAGTGGCAAATTATTCTCCCCCATTAGGGGATTTATTAAGAGAACCCTCATGTTTAAATCAAAACTATAAGATTAAATGTTTTAAGTTTGACAATAAAATCTATTATATCTTCTTCAATTATCTTTGTCTCTTTATTATACTCACTCGCTATTTGATTAATAATTTCATTTATAGTATGTGTCCCATCACATAATTTCCATATAATTTTCCCCATTGAATTCAAATTATATAATTTTCTACTGTTGTGTGAAAAGATTAATATGTTGCCAGAGATCTCCGTCCATATACTATTAATAATTTTTGGGGATAAATTTAAATCTTCAATTGAATATAGCAAGTGAATCATTAGTTCCATTTAATAAAACAACAATTATAAATTATTTCCAAAAAAAAGATAATTTTGTTTTTCCTTTGTTACATTCTTCTATTTTTGGTTTTTTGTATTTTTGCTTCTTAATCATTTTATTACCAATATGTTTATCCTTTTTTTATGATATAAATATTTCGCTATGAATCTATTGTTTGACCAAATAACTTTTTTTTAAATATATACTGCACTTGAGTTGAAGTACTATTATTCAACAAACCGAGAGTGATTTAAAAAATCTGGTAGTGTCCTAATTTAGACCGCATAACTTAAATATATCACATTTTAGAGCAAATCGCTATCGGATAATTACATCGATCAAATATTCAGAACAAATTAAAATCAACATTGGTAGCCTGAAATAGCTGTTTGATTTAACAAAACATTTTATTATGCGGTCTAATCTATGACACTACCCAAGTTCGAGTCGGACATGTGAATTGTTTAACGTAGTTCGAATGATTTTGAGGCGCATTCCACTTTGCGAAGCATAAAATTGGGATACAGGAACTTGCAAGAGTCGATCTAAAAACTGAAAGTACTGTAAAATTTAAAACTTAGCTCTTTTAAACGCCGGCCGAACTCTGTGTTGAACTTAGTAAGACATAAATAAGA
>DAOUWZ010000050.1 GCA_030666865.1 bacterium
AGTAATTCTAAGTCGCGTATTTTATTCAATCCAGAGGAATCTTTGGATTTTGAGGGTAATACAGGTCCTTATCTTTTGTATACCTATGTTAGGTTGCAGAGTATTTTATTAAAAGCAGGCAAAATAAAGAAAAAGATCAAAGGGGATTTAGGCGAGAGTGAACTTAGATTAGTAAGGAAAATGGCTGAATGGCCTAAGGTAGTAGGTGGTTTTATTAAGCATCATAATCCTAATATAATTTGTGAATATTTGTATTTATTAGCCAGGGAGGTGAATGGCTATTATCATACTGTAAACGTATTGAAAGTGGATAAGGAAATAAGAGAAGTAAGATTGCAAACAGTTTTTGCTGCGAGTCAGATATTAAAAATAGGTTTAAAGCTACTGAATATTGAGACAGTAGACAAAATGTAATTTAAGTATAAAGTATCAAGTATTATGTATAAGGTATAGATAATAATAAAGTTAAATTATATTTAGTTTTGTAAAATAAATTTACTTAATACTTAATACCTAATACTTTATACTAACCATATGACCAAAGAAAAATGGCAAGAACTTGTCATAAAAATTGAAAATAGTTTTGAGTTAATTGATCAAGGATCAATTAGTGGTGAACAGAAAAATGAATCAATAGAATTTATTGAGTGGCAAATGCCAGGCAAACAAATAAGAGCAGAAGCTCATGAAAGGCCAAAACTGCTTGATAAAAAAACATTTTATTCAAATAGGATTGGCAGCAAAACAAGTGAACAATATATTTATTCAGAAGATGAAGTAGTATTTTTTGTGAATTTTTTTGAAAGGTTTGATGAAAATGACGAATGGCAGGAAATGAAATCAGGAGATTTTGTCTGAATCAATATTCTTTACTCTTGAAAAAGAAAGATATTGTATGTTATATTTATATATATATTGTGTTGTGTATAAATTTATTATTAATTAATTCTGCTATTGTTTTAAAAGCCATGGCAGGTATAAAGGAGATATTATTTATGGATACACCAAAAGTTCAGATGCCTGAAAAAAATACTGGCATTGCCAAACCTAATAAAGAAGGGGGATTTATTAAATGGGTAGTTGTTGTTATTATTATTGCTTTGATTATTGTCGGCGGTTTGTATTTAGTTTCAAAATATACTCGTTTTAACGTGCTAGGATTGGGTAGTGCTGGTGGAAATTTTCAAGCAGTATTTTTGACAAATGGCCAGGTTTATTTTGGCAAAATAACCAAAGAATCAAAAAGTCAGGTTGTATTGAAAGAAATCTATTATTTACAGGTCACACAAGCCCTGCAAAGATCTGGTAATACCGCTAGTGGGCAACAACAAAATGAATTATCATTGGTTAAATTGGGCAATGAATTACACGGACCGAAAGATGAAATGCGTATCAATGGGCAACATGTATTATTCATTGAAAATTTGAAAACCGATAGTCGGGTAGTCCAAGCCATAGAAAATTATAAAGATACTCAAACTGAATAAAATATTTATATTAACTCCGTCCCGCAGTTGTCCGCCTAGTCGCGAGACTGGCGGGACGGAGTTTTGATTTTGTTATATAAAGATTGACTAAAATCCAAAAAAGTCATAAAATAAACTATGTTTAATAGATTTATTAAATAATTTATGTCAGTAATATCATTTCCAGGTTTAGAGGAGGAAATATTGGAATATTGGGAAAAAGAAAATATTTTTGAGAAATCTCTCAACAAGGAATCGCCTCAGGGAGAGTTTGTTTTTTATGAAGGTCCGCCAACGGCTAATGGTCGCCCGGGAATTCATCATGTGCTGGCTAGAGCTTTCAAAGATTTGATCCCTCGTTATAAAACAATGCGTGGGTTTAATGTTTTGAGGAAGGCTGGCTGGGATACTCATGGTCTGCCAGTTGAACTTGGTGTAGAGAAACAATTGGGCATATCAGGCAAACCTGATATTGAAAGTTTGAAGAGTGATGCAAATGAGTCAATTAGATATTTCAATAGCGAATGCAGAAAATCGGTTTGGCAATATAAAGAGGATTGGGAAAAACTTACTAAGCGAATGGGATTTTGGCTTGATATGGAAAATCCATACGTTACATATGAGAATAATTATATAGAAAGTTTATGGTGGATTTTGAAACAGGTTAATGCCAAAGGGTTGCTATATAAAGGTCATAAAGTTGTACCGCATTGTCCTCGTTGTGGCACCACCCTGTCCAGTCATGAAGTTGCTCAAGGGTATCGGAAAGTACCTGATAATTCTGTTTATATTAAATTCAAAGTCAAGTCTGGTAATACCAAAGTTAATGCCGGAGATTATATTTTATCTTGGAC
>DAOUWZ010000006.1 GCA_030666865.1 bacterium
ATTATTATTATTTATTATTAGCGATTAACTTATTGTTTATTTCTTCAACTACTTTCCATAATTTAGAATCCACGCCTAATTCTTCAGCAATTTGAATCAAAGATCTGACATCTTTGGGAAAGCACTTGCCGCCATAACCGCGGAAACCTTCATAAAAAATATCTAAATGCGAGGAACCAATACGCTCATCAGCGGCAGCAGCTTCACGAACAGTGTCATAATCTACTTTTAATTTTTGCGCTAAATCATAAATTTGATTGGCAAACACTACTTTAGTAGCCAAAAAAGTGTTACAAAAATATTTCACCAGTTCAGCTTCAGTAGACGGCATTACTTTTTGATAAGGCGCCCTTGGCAATATTGCTAAAATACTTTCTGCTAAATCTTGACTCGCCTTAGTATAACCAATAATCTGCCGATCAGGATTATTAAAATCTTCTTGAGCAGTTTTTTCTACCAAAAACTCTGGATTGAATAAAAATTTATGCTGAGAATACTCAACTTGCAACTTATCCGTGGTCTCTGGTAAAACCGTTGATTTGATAATAATTATTTTTTCTCCTTTGATATTCTCTATCGCTTCTCTGACAAAAGATAAATCATGACCAGTGTCATTATGCGGGGTTGGCACGCAAATAAAAATAATATCTGCTTCAGATATTTTCTGCTTATTATCAGGATATTTTACAATATCGTAAGGAATGGCATCAGATAAATAGTTGTAGAGCGCTCCTCCTACCATACCAACTCCAACAATACCAATCTTCTTTTTATTCATTATTTTTAGACTAATTATTAATTTCTTTAAATTACAAAACTACCAACCCCCTTCAATTCCCCCTTATTCCCGTTGACTAACTGGGAATAAGGGGGATTAGGGGGTTTCTAATATCAATAAATAGTAGTTTTGTAATTTAAAGTTATTTGCTTTTATACTGACTATGATTTATTATGAAATTATTAGAGAGTAAAGTCAAGCGGAATATCTATATAGGTGATAGGTTTTAGGTTCTAGTTATTAGAAAGTGATTAACATGACAACAAAACAAAAAATTTTATATCTGATCACCTTACCTGAACACGGTGGCGCGCAAGTTTATGTCAATCAACTGGCTCAAAACTTATCAGCTGATTATGAAATTGTAATTGCTAGTAGTGGCAATGATAATGACTGGCTGCCCAGTCAATTAAAAAAATCCGAAATCAAGTGGATTAAACTTAAAAATGTGCAAAGAAAAATTAATCTGCTATCAGACTTGCATGCTTTTTTTGAAATCAGGGAATTAATCAAAAAAGAAAAACCAGACATAATCCACCTAAACAGCTCTAAAATCAGCATTTTAGGCACTTGGGCGTCCTTGGGGATAAATGTCAAAGTTGTTTATACAGTTCATGGCTGGGTATGGCTGGAACCACTGCCAACTTGGCTAAAAACTTTTTACAAAACTGCAGAAAAATATACAGCTATGATGAAAGACAAAATAATCTGTGTATCTGAATATGACAAAAAAGCTGGCAGCAAAAATGGGATTGATGCCAAAAAAATGATTACTATTCACAATGGCATAGACACCAAGCAAATTTCTTTTTTGACTGAAGCGGAAGCTAAAACAAAATTAGCTAATAACTACAACCTAAACCCCCTGCCTGCCGGTCAGGCAGGTAACAACTATCTAGTAGGTACTATTGCCAATCTTTATCAAACTAAAAACATTTCGGCGTTGATAAAATCTGCTAATATGCTATTGCGAGAACATCCTGATTGGCAATTTGTGGTAATTGGCTCTGGTCCAGAAAAAAACGCTCTGAAAAAAATAATAGCCGAAGGCCGTTTAGAAAATAATTTTTATTTATTAGGATCAATAAACAATGCCAGTGAATTATTACCAGCTTTCGATTTATTTGTCCTGCCATCTGTGAAAGAAGGTTTGCCTTATACTATTTTGGAAGCCATGACAGCGGGTCTTCCAATTGTCGCCTCCCGAGTCGGCGGCATCCCGGAAATACTGGATAAATATCCAGAAAAACAATATCAATTGATTGATCCTCATACCCCAGATGAATTGACTACCGCGATTGAAAATATGCAAAATAAACCCAACCTATCATCTGAGGAATTAAATATAGTTAGACAGCAAATAGATATTTCTAAAATGATTGATAAGGTTAAACAAGTTTACTCTGAGTTGTAATTTTTAGTTTCTATTCCTATGCCTCTACTTTCCAATCTCTTTTCCATTTCTTTAATCTTTTTTCACGAAGCAGGGCTTCATTAATATCTGAAGTAATTTCAAAATACACTAAATTATGTACTTGATATTTCTCCGTAAAACTGGGAATTAAATTATTTTTATGTTCAAAAACTCTTTTTACTAAATTTGATGTTACACCTATATAAATAGTGCCATTCTTTCTACTTGTTAATATGTAAACAAAATATTGTTTCATTTTATTTTTCTAGACCCCTGCCTTCGCAGGGGTGACAATGTTAGGTTAAACAGGGGTGACACTATATTTCTTTTGTCATTCCTGCCCGCCTAGACTCCTGTTTGGCGAGGCTAGCGCAGGCAGGAATCCCTGTCTACCGGCAGGCAGACAGAAATAAATAATTATTAATATATATTAAAACTACTCATTCCCCACCTGTTTTAATAATTAAAATCAAACAAGTGGGGAATTTTTTATTTGAGTAGCCTCTCCTCCTTTATTATATTTTTTATGCAACCAGATAATTTCTAAAAAATGGCTTTCAATACCAAATTAAAAAATACTAGCCATACTAAAGTAGAAATAATTATAAGATTAATCAACCAAACTAACTCCCATTTTTTATCAAACTTTAAATATCCTGCAAGTCCAACCAAAAAAGAAAAGAAAATGACATTTAATAAAATCTTAAAAAACTGATCATGGCTATCTAGCCAAAAATTTGCTCTAATTAAATAAGACGATCCTGTAATTATAAATAAACCTACAGATAAATATACAAAAATAAAATATAAAATTACCATTATAAGAATTATCTCAACTGTATAGATTAAAATAGCAATAAGCTTATTCAAAATACTACTAGAAAGCATTATTTTTATTATTTTCTATTTACTTTAACTTTATTTAAGGCTTTTCTTAACCAAACCGCAAAATAACCTAATACTAGACCTATTAATATAAATGAGAATGTTAGAAAAATTAATTTTATATCAGTTAGCCAAAAAGTATATAGTAATACTGGGATGTAACAAATTATTATTTTTAATAAAGGTTGCTGCTTGTAAAATACAGAAAATAAAATAAAAGCAAGAAAAAAACAATAAGCAATAATAAAACCATTAAGAAAAACAAATGGAAGAAAAAAATAAGAATAAATATAATCAATCCCTACCAAATCAGGATAAAATATTCCAAAAATATTTTTAAATAATGGAGATAAAAAGATTGACAAAATAATAATAACAATATAACTAATAATAAATTTTACAAAAATTTGTGTAAATTTAAATTGTTGATTCATATATTTTTATAAATTATTAATTATATACTTAGTTTGTTCAAATAGCATTTCACGCGCTTTTTCAGTAATCAAACCGCTTTTTTGCAAAACCCATAAATATTTATTATTAAAACGATCCAGCCATTTGGTTCTGATTTTATCAACCAATTTTTGTTTAGCTAAAAATTTATTTCTTTGCTCCAATTTCTTGATTTTATTGTACCATTTTTCCAAAATACTCACTTGTCTTAACAACATTTTCTTGATGCGATGATTTTTTATATCTCCTTCATCATATAGTCTATTGATATCTGATCTTAAACTGTCAAAACTAGCAATAATCTCAAAATTCACTATTTCTTCCGCCTTATTTCCCACTCTATCATCTGCTGATATTTTAAACTCATAATTACCAAGGTGATATTCAAATAAATCAATAGTTGATGGACTATATTCATTATTATTGAAATAAACTAAGACAGAATGAATCCCTGATTCATTATCTTCAACTTCATAATCAATATTTATTATATCTGAATGTAAATAAGTCGTAGGGGCGGGAATGGTGATACTAATTTCCGGCGGAGTTTGATCTTGAGACGCAAACTCTTCCAAACCAATATCTGATAATATAGCTGAATAAGAAACTGATAAGCCAGGGATTGTATAACCATGCGCAGATTTTGTTTTTATTTGTTCATCGCCCACTAAACTAAAATCAATTTTATATTCTCCTTCACCTGTGCCTTGGGTAATAATTTCATACTCACCCTGTTCTGGATCAGGAATTGTTATAAATTCAATCTCTGTATCAAATCCTGTGTAAAAAGCGTTATTAATCTCATTTATTTCGCTATTATTAACAAAATCTTTGCCAACTATTTTACCACTGGGTGAAACTATCTGTAAATCAACAGGTGAAAATACCTGAATAATAATATAATCATTTGGTTCATCAATCACGTTTATTTCTATATACTGCCCAGTTAAAATATCTATAACATCCCTGCTGGCTCTATCTACAATACCGGCGTGATTATAATTATAATATTTTATTTCATAATCACTGTTCAGATATGAAGCGCTAGCTGTAGGGACTGTTTCATCACCATAACCCAAATTAACCCCTTCATTTCTGCTCCACTTAGTAAAACCATTGACATATCCATGTTCCCAAAGCGGAATTTGATCAAAAGTTGGTTCAATAACATCATAAGAAGAAATAGTACTATCTGAAATATCAGAATAAATTTCAGTAATCTCAACACCTGAACTATACAGCTTATTCAAATTTTCCGGTTGATTAAAAAATTCAAGCCTTTCATTGCGCGGATAATTATCAGGATACAACCTCAACACATTCCCAGGCAGATCAAACAAATAACCATATGTTGGCAATAAATCCTGCACTGAACCCAAAGGCTCTTCTCTTACATATTCAAACACTGAATCATAACCATTAACTTCAGCTATTTGCAGTATTGCTTTTTCTTTAATTATATCCTTCAATCCTATGCCCATAAAACCAGCTTCCCAGGTTAAATAAGATTTTGGCGCTCCTAAATGAGGGGTGGCTATAAATATCACTTGATCAACATCATTTTCATATAACTCGCTTTCTATATAAAATCTGGATACTAAACCGCCCATTGAGTGAGCTATCAGGTCAACTTTTTCCGCCCCAGTAATACTTTTTACCTCATCAATTTTGTCTTTAAGATAAGCGGCGGTAATAACATTATTATTTCGCCAATCATAAGGAAAAGTAAACAATGTTTCTCCTTGCGCATATCCACCATAATCAATCAAATTTTGCTTTAATTGATCATAAACATGAAAAATTGGATCAAGAACCCAATTATCCGATGGCATTCCTGCCAAAGCTTGAGTATTCCAACTCCCCATAATCCCCGGAATAATAATCACCGGATCAATTCCGTCTGATTCAAGCAAAATAATATCATACTCTGAAGTCGCCCAGCAAGGAAAGCTGACTTTCTCTAAATACTTTTCATATCCATCAACCTCAATGCTAATAACATTATTATCAGTACATTGCATGCCAGTAAAAGAATACCGGCCTTGCGAATTTGTGTGAGCTGTATAAGTGTTATAGACCATATATTCTAGACAACGCTCAGCGCCGAATGCGCAATTACCCACATCAAACAAATCAACTCTAACATCTGGTAAAACTGCACCTTGTTCATTGCTCACCACTCCAGTCACAGAAAAAGTGGGTATTTGCATAGCAGCCAATGCAGTTTGCCACCAACCAAATAATAAAATCGGCAAAAATAAAAACCAAAAGAATACAAAAATCCTTTTGATTGGTTTGATACTCTCCTCCATGTTAAATTTTAAATTATTATATATTAAGATGATTATATATAATCATCTTGTTTATAGTTTAACAAAAATATATGATTTTGACAAAAAATACCCACCCCTGCCTGCCGGTCATCGCTCTAAGGTGAGCCTCGTGCTCAGACTTGAGGAGCAGGCAGGCCTTAATCCCCTCCAAGGAGGGGGATTTTTGCTATTAACATTTTAATAGTTAAAACATAATTAACGCATTCTCCTCTTAGGATAGACATTTTGTTACTTGTCTCTAAATTTTTACATCTTACCACTTACTTAATATCTTCTCCAGCTTTAGCATCTCTTTCTGCTTCCAACTGATCAATATAAGAATGAATCTTTTCCGCCCAATCTGGATGACTGACTAATACCTGCTTCAGCATATCAATCGCCCCATCATAATCATTCAAAGCAATATAAACAGATGACAGAGCCGCGTAGTTTTGTAAATTATCCGGCTGAGCTGGTATTACTTCATTAGCCAACAATTCTCCAGACTCTTGATAAAACCCAACAACGAAATAAAATTCAGCCAATTGCCGCAACCTATTTGCATCTAATTCAAATTTTTCATAATATTCCCGACCGAGTTTCAAAACTTCTGCTTGCTGACCAGTCCTTGAATATAAATTCAAAATATTAACATAAACGCCTGGGTGCTTAGTGGTAATAGAAAAAGCATGCTCCAACAATTCTGTTGCCTTAGCAGTATCATTTAACATCAAATATCCTTGCGCTACCACATAATAAAGCTCTAAACGACGCGGAGAATCTTTGATATGCGGTTCAAGCAGTTTGATGGATTTTTCTACATACGAAGAATCAATACTGGCATAATTCTGATACAAACTGGCCAGCATCAGCCGAAATTGAATATCTTCCGAACTATATTCCAAAATACTTAACATTTGCTGGCGAGTATAATCAAATAATTTCTTTTTAAAATCAACTGGAGCTTGCTTATTTTTGATTATTTGCGAACTGAAATTACTGAGTTGCATCATAATTTCCCGATTGCCATAAGTATTCATATCCAAAGCCTCGCTAAAGTATTCCAAGGCTTTTTCTGGATTTTTTACAGTACGAGTATAAGCTTTGATAGCCAAAAGATTAGCTTTAGCCGGCTTGATAAACGAATTATTAGCGCTTATCCATACTATCAGAACTAAAACCCCAACAATAAAATATTTACCAACTTTGAAAATATTTACCACCTGCCAATCATCAGCTTCTTCCTCATCTTTAAAATTAAGCCAAGCGGCAAATGACAGCAGTAAAATAAATGGCAAATAAGAATTCAGAGTGTCAAATACAAATAAATTTTGAATAAAATAAGCGGTTAATAAGCCAATCCCCAGCACGCTCAATAAATAATCTTTTTTCCGAGCTTGCCAAAAATAATAAAGCGTGGCTAATAAAACCATCAAATACGCCAGTAATCCAGGAGCACCGCCAATATTCAGATAATCCAAAATAACATTATGCGCCCGATCAAACCATTGTTCATGAATATTTGGATTGTAATATTTATTAAATCCATAACGATAATTTTCCGGACCATATCCAAGGATAGGCCTGTCTAAAAAACTTTGCCAAGAAGTCTGCCAAGTCAAAAATCTGTCATAAGTAGTAGCGTCAGTTAGAGAAATATTGGCGATACGATCAAAAGCATGATACTTTTTTATCCATTCAGAGTCTCTAGCTGAATACAAAAATAACCCGCTGAAAATAATCACTAATAACACAGCGCTAATAATTCCTTTTTGTTTATTATTTGATTTAAACCAATAAAGTCCTCCCATTACAAATAAACTGACAATCAAACCAACAATCGGTCCTCTGGTACCTGAATAGTAAATCATTATTAGATAAAACAATCCCAAACCTGCATATAAAATACGACGCCAGTTGATTTTATCTAAATAAACAAGGATGCCGGCAAAAAATAAATTAAACATCAAATAAGAGGCAAAAAATGCCGCATTACCTATTGTAGCCGAAATACGGATATTACTACCGCCTGTTACCCACTTATTATCTACTCCGTTTATCTGCATCACTCCATTGATAGCTACTAAAAATGCAGCTGCCAGTGATGCCCGCAAGAGCCACAACCACTCAGCCTTGGTAGTAAAAACCTGCATAATTACCCAAAAATATAAAATCAAAAAACCAATAGTAATCATACCGTCCATACGTTCATAATTACTCCACCAGCTATTATATGGATTGATGCCAAAAATCGTGGCTAAAATAAAAACCAAATACAAAGTTCCCAATGAATACAAAATATAATTCTTTTTGCCTTTGATTGAACCTTGCTCTATCACATACCAAACTCCCACTACTATCAAAACTGAAATAATAAGCCGAAAACTCATATTCTTCAAATGAATATAAGGGAAAAGATATTCAGAGCTGATTAAAGTAGGCGCGAATAAGATCAAAGCGCTGCCCGCTTGGAGAATTCTTTTTAATATATTTTTTGTATTCATGCGATTAGTTTTTAGTTGATAGTTGTTAGGTGATAGTTTTTATACTCAAATATTCTTTTAACTAAATTTGACGTCACGCCTATATAAATAGTACCGTTCTTTTCACTTGCTAGTATGTAAACAAAATATTGTTTCATTTTATTTTTCTAGACCCCTGCCTCCCGCCTGCCATTGCCTGACGGCTTCAGCCTATGGCGGGCAGGTCGCAGGGGTGACAATGTTAGGTTAAACAGGGGTGACAAGGTGGGTAATTTATTATTTTTTAATTTGATATTCCTGCCTATCGGCAGAGATTTATAATTCATTTTTAAGCTCTGCAATTCTATCTTCAACTGCCTCGTTGTCTGGATCCTGCTTCAATACTTCTTCCCAATACAAAATTGCTTCATTATTATTATGCAGTATATCTTCCAAATAAACAGCAAAAAACTTCAAAACATTAATATTATTATTCGTGCCCGTTAAGGCCTTCAAATAAACTTCTTTGGCTTTTTCCGGATGCTCGGAAAATTTAACATACAAATCAGCAAGCTTTAGATAAGCAATTGTTTCAACTGGCTTAATAGCTATTGACTTAGTATAATCATGAGCTGCATCCAAATATTGATGCATATCTTCATGCATTACCCCTAAATTGTGCCAAATCAAAAAATCATCTGGGTATTTTTCAGCTACCTTTTTATACTCAATCTCAGCCTGCGCGTAATCACCCATGGTCCGATAAGTATTAGCTACTCCCAAATATCCTGAATATGGATTCCCACCATCTAAAGCTTCCTCAGTAATTATTTCTTGCTGAAGTTTTGCCAATTGCTCATCAAGTCTTGCTTTATAATCCTCAGGCGGCATTACGTCAGGAGTTAATTTCTTTTCTTGATTGGCAAAATAAACAGCCAATTCGTCAACTGGCGCAGTTTTAACTGGAGCTTGAGCTACATCTTTATTAAGATAATAAAAAACAAAAGATATTACTGCAAGTAATACGACAATTCCAACTAAACGCCATATTTTAGTATTTTGTTTTTTATCATTATGTTCTACTTGTTCCTCCAAGTTTTTATTTTCTTCCATATATTTTTATTAATAATTGTATAAATTTTAACAAAAATATGACCTTTTGGCAAAAAATAAATACAAGTAACAAGAGACAAGAATACCTGCCGGCAGGCAGACCTCGCCTACGCAAGAATAAAAATAATAATTCACCTATCCCGCGTAGCTGAGGCATTCAGCCTCAGCATAAAAATTACCCACCCCTGCCTCCCGCCTGCCATTGCCTGCCCGTCCGCCATTCGGCTTGAGCCGTCAGGCGATTGCCGGGCGGGACGGCTTCAGCCTATGGCGGGCAGGTCGCAGGGGTGACAAAATGGGTTATAAACTAATAAAAAAACAGCCCCGCCCTATAAAAGAGCGGGGTGTTTTTATCTTAATTAACCAAAGTTAATCAAGAATTACTACCTTCTAAATCGTCAAATCACTTACGGTCTTAATAGTGTTTGAGAATTAGATGGCAAAGTCTTAACAAATTCAGAGTTACACCAGTCACTTGAAGTTTGACTGTGTGGTGTAGCTGAATTATCAGACCAAATAATGTTTACATTTCCTGCTTGTTCAAGAGCAGATGCTGTGCCAGTAGTAGTAGTGCCGTACGGAGTTGCAAGATTAGTTGCAACAGAATCACCACTTGTACCAGAATTAGCAATAGTTGCTTTCAAGTAGAAAGTTTTACTAGAACCAGCAGAAATTACTTCTTCAGTAGTGAAAGAAATAGTAATTACTGAACCAGTAATGGTAGTACTACTTGCAGTTATTGCTTGATCATCTGATCCGTCATATAAAACCGGAGCAGTAACCTCTAAACCAGATGTAGAAACATCCCATTCAAGTTGATACAGGGATACATCTTCAGAACCCTCAGCAGCTACAGTGAACTTACTGATAACATTGCTGTTACCATCAGCTGGTGCAGAAGCTGGCAAACTGACATTGGTAAATGTTGGTCTGGTCTTTCTGAGAACCATATTACTACCTTCAACATCAGTGGCCGCGACATTAGTACCAGTGGTTTCAGTAGTACCAGAACCAAGTCCAATGTGTTTGTATGTCGCATTAACATCAAAGTCTAAACTGAATTCATCACCACTGTCAGCACCTGCTGAAATAGTAGTAACATCAGAATAAATCTTTAATACTGCGCTGTTATCACGGGCGATGTAGAAATTTATACCAGTGAATGTGATTGATCCACTTGCTAAATATCCTTCAGCTGTGCCAGTACCAGTCTTGGTTGGGTATTCAAGATAAATCTTGCCCAAGTTGTCAGGATCATTGGTTGTATCATCAACAACAACAGTTAACTCTTGAACTTCAAAATCCTCATAAAGAGCTGAGAATTTAATAGCATTCATAAACTGCTTGGTTGTACCAGCTAAAATAATGTCAGAGCTTGGCTGTGAAGCATCAGTAGTAGCTGACAGGGAACCAGTACCAAGGGTTATGGTCTGCAAATCAGTTGCTGAACCACTAATTGAATTACTAGTTATTAATCCACTGCCTTCAGCAGCAAGATTTGCTGTATATTCACCGGCATTAGCGCTAGAAGTAAAAGATGTATAAACTTCAACAATCTTACTTCCAGATGCTGGAATGTCAAAATTAACTGAGAAAATGTTGGATGAACCAGGAGCTACTCTAGTTACTCCAAGTTGATTGCCTTGATCATCCTTCAACAATAGATCTGAAGAAGTAGATGAATTGTATTCAGTAGCATCCAAAGCCACAGTCAAAGATGTAATATTTACACCTTCAGCAGAGCCAGAGGTCAATACTGCGCTAGCAACTTTTGCTTCTACAGTACCAGCCACCATAGTTTGGTCGCCATAACCGGCATATTCAGTAATAGCCAAAGAACCAGTTTGAACACTTAAAGAATTAGCAGCTTTATCAGTTGATGGATAAGAACCATAGGCCAATGAGCTCATCTTTTGAACATTTGTTGAACCTGTGCCAATAGAAGCTACTATAGTGTTACCTGACGCAGCAGCTAAAGCTGCAGAAGTAGCAGTCTTCATATCAGCTTTTACCTCTAAAGATCCAGTAGTACCAGCAGGTACAATCAAACTAGAACCAAAAGTAAAGTTTACATCAGTAGCTTCAGTCAAATCTTTGGTAGATCCAACTTGAACACCATTGTAAAATACTTTACCATTGTCAAGTCCGCCTTCACTATTTAGGGTAGTAGCAACATTTACGTCAAAATTCTTTACTTTCATATCTTCACCAGTGGCTTTCAAATCCCACATACCAATGCTTACATTTGTAGCATCTTTGGAAACATTTCCACTTGGAGAATCAGTTGCTTTAACTACAGACAGGGAACCTGCGTTAATTTCAACTGAACCACCTTCAACTACAGCCCATGTACCAACGGTAGTTGGATATGGCATTACATAAACATCGTAATTAGTATCTTTGACTACTACATCAGTAGCTTCCTGCAGGGTGAAGTTGTAAGTTCTGGTTGAACCTTTATCAACATCAGCAAAAACCTTTAAAGTTTTTGTTTGTCCAGTAGTAAAGTTAATTGGAGCTCCAGCTAAATCAAAGATAAGTTCTCTGTCAGAGTTCATAGCAGCAGTTGTTGCTACTAATGTACCGCCATTATAAAGTTTGAAATTTGATAAATCATCAACTAGAACACTGCCCAAATTGGTGAATTTCAAATATTCAAGACTCATTTTTTGGTTAGCTGAAACAAAGTTAGCCTGGAAAACTCTGACATCAGTTGTATCCGGATCTTGAGTGCCTGATACAGCTGATACTGTAACTTGCATCTTACCCAAATCTGTTACAGTAGCAATGGTCATCATATTACCAGTTGCTGGGAAACTGCCGTTTACAGCAGCGCCATCAGTAGTAACATCACTAGCGGAAACTAATTCAAATCCGATAGTTTGACCTGAAGAAAGTGATAAAGCTAAATCACCTTTTACAGTAATTGATTTGGTTGTGCCAGCAGGAACTGTAAATAATCCGCTAGCATTGTTGAAAGTAACATAAGCAGAAGACAAAGAACCGCCATCAGTCAACTTAGTAGAACCATCATAAAGATAAAGGTTCTCCAAAGAAGAATCTGTGGAAATTCCAGTTCTTTTAAACAGCAAAGTGTTTACTGTGACATCACCATCGGAAGCGGCAGTGAAGTTTACAGTTGTAAATGGAACGAGTGCTTGAGAACCAGCAGAAGTGCCGCTATCAGCAATAATACTGGTAGAAGCTGGAGTTGCTGGTGATAAAGCGACAGTTAAACCAGAACCAACTGGAGTGGTAGCGCCCGAACCAATTCCTGCTGGTAATGATAAAGCTTGTTCATATCCAGCGACTAAAGCGCCATCTGGATAAGTTTCTGTGTCTGGGATTGTGATCACATCACCCCAAGCATATCTATTACCTTCGTAAGTAGCAGCTGAATCAAATGCTCTTTTTGTACCGCCGTCAATCAAATAAACAGCTGGTGAAGAAGCATATTTTACAAGCTGACCATCTGGATGTTCTGTTGAAGTATCAACATCACTGCCAGTGGTGTAATCTGCTAAGAAAGCATCAGATAACCAGGTAACTTTATCCCAGTCATAACCAAGAGCTAAGAAGACCACATCTGAAACGATAGGTCTTTTCATACTGTTATATACAAGATAAACAGCAGCGCCGTCTCCTTTTACCAAGGAAGCGTCTCTGAATTCGACGTTATTTCCTACAGTGTAGCTGGAGAGGTCTTTTGTCATGACAGTACTAAAATCTGCCGGATATCCCCATGAAGAATAAACATTTGAATGAGGAGTGGACATGATAGTAACACCATCTGCACCTACTACATAGACTGTACTTGATGAAGCAGATTTGACTAAATCACCAACAGCTGCGGAAGCTTCTGGTACTGTCACAAAAAGTGAAAGTCCCATTGCCCACATCAGAGTGAAAACAGTCAAACCGCCGATCAAAAACTTTTTCATACAATAATTTCTTTTAATATTTAGGTCTTATTAGAACTCATTGCAACGAATAGACAATCATCTTATATAGCATGCTCACCAAACGCCAGTCCGACCTTTGACAACTTCCTCAAGGAACCTCTGATAAAGATTCTAGTTCAGAGGTTCTTTAAAATGAATAAGGAAGTAATCTCTCCCCCACTGTAGTCTAGAACAAGCAGGGGTTTAAAAACTGCTTATTCATCAGAGAGAAGTAGTCACTATACGCAAATGCGCACACCAAGATAAATTATCCAAAGTTCTAATAAAGATCTAGACCACTTTTGTGGTCAGTTGCCACCAAAGTGGCTTGTTAATTTTGAGGTTTGATGCTCAAAATTAACACAGACTTATTACAGTCTGAAAATTATCAGTGAAAATCATTGACAATTTTCAGACTACAACGCTTTAAATACTAAACTATTATTATAATCCAAATTAGAAAGCTTAAATGTCAATTCAAATCCAAATGACTTAATTAAAGAAAAGTGTATTATTGCATTTAGATTTTGAGCTTGATTTGACATTTGGATTTTGTTATTTAGATTTAATATTTTATTCTTCAACCACCGATGTTGATGTTTCTGTACTGCTTGATATGTCTATTTCAAGTTCATCAGATATTTCACTTATTCCCAGCACTTGTCCTTCTTCTAAAACCGGATTGTTTATTTCCTCCAAATATACAGCAAAATTATTTATGAATTCCACAACAGCAACGAATTCATCGGCATCAAGCAATTCCTGCATAGCTGAAAGTTTTTCCAGAGCTTCTGCCTGCACCCCTTCTTCTAATTGGCTGATATATTCACCAAATGAAATAATTCTTTCTTCAAGCTGTTCAACCAGCATTTCTTTGGAAATATCCTGATCATGCTGATTGTACTTAGCTACCATAACTTCCAATGACTGATATTTTATGGCTGACACTTCTTTTTCAATTACTGACCGGACTGTAATTGGCATATCTTCATAATGACCTACCAAAACATTCTCAAAATCCTGCGTCTTTTCATTAACCAGCTTAGCAACATCCAGGGCAGTATCTCCATCCTTAGCTAAACTTGTTTTTACTTCCTTAAGAGAACTGTTGAAATATTTCACTACTTGAGCTACTTTCTCCTGTTTTTCAACTGGTGATAAATTATCATTAATATCTACCAGTTCAGCCAATCTTCTGTCAGCAAACTCAATTTGTTTTTTGGTCTTAGTTGCTTCATCAGCTGCTAGTGATACTTGCATCCGTTCAAATGAAATTTTAACTGGATAAAATATATTACCAGGAATTGATTTGGAAGCAGCCGACATAGTATAAGCAGAACCAGCAATCAATAAAACAAATACAGCCGCTACATAAGAAAATGATTTCATCATATATGGATGACTGATAAAACTAACCAAAGTTGACCATGATGAATTTGACACTTTATGGCTTTGTATCTGTGACATCAAAAAATCCTTCTGATTTGTTATTTGTTCAGAAGTCATTTTGATTTCTCTCAACTTAGCTAAATTGTTTTTGAGATCTTTACTCATCTTCAGTAATTTTTTTTAATGCTTTAATAGCCCGATGCAAAGTTACCCTGATATTATTTTCAGTCTTTCCAATCATCTTGGAAATTTCTTTGACTGAATATTGTTCTATATAATACAAAGTGATTATGTCATTATAATCATCTGATAAATTGGAAACCGCTTCTATCAATTTGTTTATCTCCTGATCTATCTCAATCCGATTAACAATTTTGTCTGATATTTCATCCACGATTTGCTTTGCCTGATCAATTTCCAATGATTCTTTGCGCTGCCTGTAATAATCTACGATTAAATTATGAGCAATACTATATAAAAACGCTTGCAAATTATCAACTTGTTTCTCACTTTTGCCAATATATTCCCAAAATTTTAAAAAAGTACTACCAGTCAAATCCTCTGCTATTTGCTCACTTGGAACTTTGAAATAGATATACCGATATATTTTCTGGCTATATTCATCATAAACTTCAGAAAATGCATTGGCATCGCCTTTTTTTATGCGTTCCAAAATTAGGGAATCTCTGATTTTTTTAAATGCTTTCATATTATATGACGAAAAAAATGAATATTTATTACAGTATATTTAATAAATATATCCAAATTTTTTAGGAATTATTGCCAATAAAAAAAACTAATTAACCCTACAGACAATTTAAATACATAGTAATTCTGCGATTTTTCGCTAAATTTAGGTTTAATTAGCACATAAAAACATTCTACCTAACTTATAAAAAAATAGCAAGCTAGTCAAGGAGATATAATTACCATTCAATTTATTTCATATATTACCCACCCCTTTCCTGCCTGCCAGTCATCGCTCTAAGGTGAGCCTCGTGCTCAGACTCGAGGAGTAGGCAGGAATTCCCCTCCCTAGAGGGGATTTTTGCTATTAATGTTTCTACTGTTAAAATATGATTAGCGCATTCCCCTTTTGAGAGACCTGCCTGCCGGTAGGCAGGGGCGGGGTGTGTTATATTCTCCTAAAAACACAATAAATATGGGGAAATATCTACTATATATGACGCTTTAATATTTATATTATTACTTTGAATTATAAAACTACTATTATTGATATTAAAAACCCCCTAAATCCCCTCTTCGACCATGAGCTCCCGTTCAGGGTCTGAGGACCTATCAGGGTCTCGAACGACAGAGCCGAATGGCCTTGTCAGGGGGATTTACCTGCTAAAATTTGACTTATTATATAAACATTCTATAATAAAGTGTAGAGTGTTCTACACTTTATTATATTCGTTTAATAATATTCAAATAGTGTAGCGGAAACCTTCCCGCCTACTAACGCCTGATGCCGTAGACTATGGCGAGCAGGTAGGTTCCCATTGTTATATATTTGTCTAATAATTATTTTTTAAATGGAAGGCTAAAGCCTTCCGCTACATTCTATAAACTAATAACTATAACCTAATCCAATGTCTATTCCCCCAATTCGTGTCTCTGTCTCCGAAGCCGCTAAGCTTCTAGGAGTCACGCCAAAAACCATCCGTCAAGCCATCAAAGCTCAAGCAGTAAAATATATCGTGGTTCGCGGCCGGTATAAAATAAATTTTGCTTCGCTAGTAGAGTGGTCGCAAAAATCAACCCGTCGTAAAACTCAATTTTACAATCAAGGTATTGGTCAGTATGCTACCAACTGGCAAATCAATAATCGCAAATATTCCCCTTCGGAAAAATTGATAAAAAAAGAAAGCGCCGATTAGCTCGACGCCTTTTGAAATATTGAATATTATCAAAAAATAAATGCGTGACCCATACATAATATATTTTTTCATATTTTCGTGTTACGTAGCATGTTACGTAACAGTAGAAATAATTAAAATCGCCTGTCTGTTAGCAGACACGGACGCGAGATCAGTATCTCGCTTAAATAGATCCTGAAATAAATTCAGGATGACATACATAAAAAAGGACAAGTCACACTGTGTGCCGAACTTACCTGTTGACGAGGCTAAATACCTCGCCTACGCAAAAATAGACCAATCTATATGAAAATACCTCGCAAAAAGGACAGAGCAGTGCTCTGTCCCTACAATATTCATATTTTCTATAACCTAAACCCTATAACCTAAAATCTACTCTCCCACCAACACCGCTTCAACCTCTCTTTCATTACCCTGAAATATTACTACAAGCTTCAACACATCCCCTATTTGATATTGCTGAACAAGTTCAGTTAAAGAATGCTTAGCATCAACCGGCTCATTATTAACTTTGATAATAATATCACCGGGCTTCAATCCAGCTTTAGCAGCCGGTGAACCAGGTATTACTGCTGAGACACTTTCTTTTTCTCCATAAAGCACGGCTCCTTGGCTCCTGCCTTCAGAAATTTTTTCTGGAAGCCCAAGAGTATGCGCTAAATCCAAATAATTTACTCCCAAAATTGGTCTTGAAATCTCCTGAGTAGCAAGTAATGATTTTATAATTGGTGAAAAATAATCTGCAGGCAAAACTGAATCCAATCTATCAGAAGCATGAACTAAACCAATAATTTCACCTTTAGCGTTTATTACTGGACTGCCAGAAAATATTGATTCTATTTCATCAGTCAATAATATCTGTTTTTTATAAACTTCTGAAGATCTTAATAAGTCTTGCGGTTTAGTGATTTCTTGATAATTCAATTTCTCCAAATTAGTTACAATTGTTTCGTATCCGCCGTTAGCAAATGAATTAGCTAGTACTAAAAGCTGCTCGCCTGGCATCCAAGCATCTCGCCTGCCAAATTTTACTACTTTCAAATCATTAGCTTCGATTTTCAAAAAAACAGATCCGGACATTTCATCAGCCACAACATCTGTTACTGCAAATATTTTCTTATCAGCCAGCACTACTGAAAATTTTTGCTTGACATCACTAATTACTCGTTTAGTAGTTACAATCCATCCATCAGAAGTCAAAATCATGCCATTGCCCAATTGATCTTCGGGTAAATACAAATTATCCCACATTACATCTACATCGGCCGTGTCTTTGGCAGAAAATATTCCAACCACGCTAGCGCCAGCCGCCTCAATTAAGGTTGATAATTCATTTTCAGTCTTATTCACTTCTGACGATTTCAAAATTATTACTTGCTTTTCTACGCCAGCTTCACTGCTATTGCCCCAAATAGAAGTCAATTCCAAGCCTTGGGAGGAAAAATAATTATTTACATAAAGTTCCCCGAGCACTCCTCCGATAAATCCAATAATCAAAGCGACAACAAAATAATACACTCTGACACCGCTTCTGGATACTATAATCGGCTTTTTAACAACTGAAAAATTATCAGTATATATTTCATCCAAACCTTCTGTATCAGTTTGTCCTTTTTTGATCCCGCGGTCGCGGAATTCTTTTTTTTGTTTCTTTGGCATAATCTATATTATTATTATTAATTTAAAACCATCTAGTAGTAACTGTCAGTAAAACTGAAATGATTAAAACAATTATACTTTGCTTTATGATTTTTTTGAAAACTAAATCTCCTTTAGCAATCTTGATAAATATTTTTGATATTATATACCAAACACCTGTCCACCAAAAAGCTAATAAATAAAAATTAAAAGGCAATACTTGCAGGGAAAAAAATATTTCCAAAGCTATCAAAATACTCAGACTTTCAAAAAAAATTATTTTTTTTACCTCAAGCTTTTCTATCCACCAAATTTGATAAAAAATTAAAGCAGAAAAAATAATAATGCAAATAAAAGCTAAATACAATTTGAAATTTACAAAAGTAATAAGTCCAAAAATACCGCTAATAACAAAAAAGCTACTCAATAAATTCAGATACCAAGAAAAATTTTCCAAAGTAAAAGCTTGGTATTTAACAGGCTTATGATAATAAAGCCAAATATGATACAAAAATACTGTAATAATAATAGCAACCACCAGCCAAAAAAATCTTTGGATAATTTCGTTGTTTAAAAATAAATAAAACAAAAAACTAGAAATCAAAAATACTGTCGGACTAATAATCAATGACCAAAAATATATTTTTTTTATTGATAAAGAACTGATATATTTTATTATCAACAATAGCAATAAAATCAAAATACTGGCGCTTATTACATATTGATTGATCAAATATGAAATAAACCATCCAAAAAGAAAAATAATTACTCCATATACAATAATGCTTAGTAACTGAAATATTTTATTCATAATTTTGCGCTATTATCTTTCTTTGACTAGCAACAAAATTATTCAGCTCTTGTTTTTGTTTTAATAAAATTTTGGTTGTTTCACGTGAATACTTTTCACCAGCATCTTTGAACTCTGAAATATTTTGATCAAGTAATAGAACTAAACGTAAATGAAAATTTTGATATTCCCCAGGCACCCTCATAGCTAAAATCTTGCTTCTAATATTCTGATATACTGTGGGATCAAGCTCTTCACTTAATAAAATCTGATCAATGATTTTGACAGCATCTTTTTGATAATTTAAAACTATTTCATCACGGCTAATGATCGACTCTGACTCAATACTTATCAAGGACGGTAATTCTTTTTCAGCAACATTTTTTGCTTTAATAAATTTTGAATTATAATTCCAATAAGCCAGTAAAACAACCTCTCCAATTATAAACAAAATTAAAATTGACGATAAGGTTAAAGCCAAAAACTGAAATACTTCACGCACTTCTATTTTGTGATATTGCTTTCTTTTCATGAATAAATTATACCACATTTTGAGTATATAGTTAATTAGGTTATAGGTTACAGGTGTTAGTTATTAGGCTATAAGTATAGGAATTTAAATCTACCTACAACCCCTGCCTGTCGGCATACAGGTATAAACTAACAACTACAACCTAATCACTATCCACTATCTTATAAACCTCATCCTTACCCCGGACTACGAAATCACATGGAAATGTAACTTGATTATTTTCATGTTCTTTAATTTCCTTAACAACAACTCTGGCTACTCCTGTTGTTTTACCCTGAATCTGCAGAGTATCTCCTAAATTTATTTTTCCTGATAAAACTTTTATATCTGCAATTTTTGTTTTTTTGAAATAATTAACTACCCCGCCAACCAAAACTTTTTTCTCCGTGGCTTGACTATCTCGCGTCCGAGACCAACCCTCTTCAGCTGGACGACCAAACAAAAATCCAGTGGAAAATCCGCGATTATAAACTTTTCTCAATTCAGCCAGTAATTCTGTTTTTAATTCATCGGTATACTTATTTTTGGCAATAGCATCCAAAGCCTGACGATAAGCACCAGTTACAATTTTGATATATTCAGGCGATCTGCCCCTGCCTTCAATCTTTAAATAATCTACCCCCGTATCAATAATTTTATCTAAAATTTCTATTGTACACAGATCTTTGGGGCTCATAACAAAACCATTGCTAACATCAAGTTCGTGTCCAGATTCTTTGTCGTGAATAGTATATTCCCGACGGCAAGGCTGAAAACATTCTCCCCGATTAGCTGATTTGCATTCCAAAAAATTGGACAAAAAACACCTGCCTGAAATTGAAACGCACATTGCTCCGTGGCAAAATACTTCAATCTTGGCCTTTTTTATATTATTTTTTATTTCTTTGATCTGATCTAGCGTACACTCACGGGCAAGAACCAAACATTTAGCTCCTAAATTTTCATAATACTTAGCTGCCATAGTATTTGAAATACTAGCTTGAGTAGAAATATGAAATGGAATATTTAATTCCTGACATTTTTGAATTACTGCCAAATCCCAACAAATAACCGCATCAGCCTCGGCTTCTTTTACTTTTAATAATATTTTTTCCAATTTTTCAAGCTCATAATCATAAACTATTACATTTAAAGTAATAAAGACTTGAACATTTCGTTTATGCGCCAATTCAACTATTCGTGGCAATTCATCCAATTCGATTCCTTTGGAACTTATTCTCATATTAAGTTCACCGATGCCAAAATAAACTGCATCCGCTCCAGCATCAATTGCGGCCTTTAGTGATATTTCATCTCTGACTGGCGCTAATATTTTTGGCATATAATTAATTAGGTTTTAAATAATAGTTATTTTGACAACTTACGAATAAATCTTACTATATAGCTTGTTGAACACCTACACCCTCCCCCTTTCAGGTACCTCCCTCAAGGGAGGATTGTGCTATTTACATATTATGTAGTGACAGAGCAGTGTTCTGTCACTACGCTATGAATATATTAATTATTACACACTCACGTGATAAATCACGTGAGTATATTATTTATATATATTGTAGCAATATTAATAAATAAGGCAAATTATTACAAAAAACATAGTGGCAGAGCAGTGCTCTGTCACTACAATTAATAAATATTATTTATAAAAATATAAAAATTAGAAAAAATATTCCAAAACTTGACATTTATATGATTTTATGCTATTATACATAATTAGTAGTTAATTTAAAATTCATTAAAAAAAGGAAATATCATGAAGAAGAAAAATTTACTTCTAATATTAATATTAGGAATAATATTTAAATTGTGGGATCTGGCAATTAATGCCAAGTTGGACCTTTTAAACAATATTGAGGAAGGATATATTGTCTCCTTCTACGATCGTTTATTTGGGTCTGAATTCCTTTTTTTGAATATTATGGTGGTAATTGGACTATTCTCCACCTGTTTATTCTTCAAAAAAGATAATCAATAAAAAGACGATCAATGATTTTAATACCCTCAGCTTCGGCTGGGGGTTTTTTCTTTTTTTTATTTTTTCTGGATTCCTGCCTCCGCAGGAATGACAAAAGTGGTGCAGGAATGACAAAAGTGGTGTAGGAATGACAGTGGGAGTAGAATCAACCTTTTATGAAGCGAAGATAAAAAATGAAAAGCTTCAACCTTCCACCATGATCATGAACATACCATGGTATGTTCATTGGTATGTTCATTAATAATTTTTATAATTAACCCAAAATCCCCTAATTCCCTCTTCGACCATTAGCTCAGAGCCGAATAGCCTTGTCAGGGGGACTTTCTGTAATTAATGTTACTCTATATCTCTCTCATTTCTCCAAAGACGGACAGACAGAGGGACTTTTAATTTATTAACAATAAATTAAAACTTATAATGATTTCTAAAACCTATAACCTAACCCCCCCTGCCTGCTCCGACAGGAGTCGCGAGCCATCGGACCGGCAGGCAGGTAAAACCTAATCACAGACTAACAACTTGTTCGAATTCTGGAACTGTAACCTGATACTTCGGATTTATTTCTATCAATTTATCTCGCAAAGCCTGGGATTGATTTTCTTCACCATGCACAATAAAAATATTTTTTAACCGATCCCCCACTTGTTCAATATAGTTTACCAAATCAACTGCATCAGCATGAGCAGAAAATGCATTCATCACTACTACTTGCGCGCGGAGATGATACATGTTGTCAAAAATCTTAATCATCTTTTCCTGTTCAACTATTTTTCTACCCAAAGTATTCCGAGCCATAAATCCAGTCACCATCACCATATTATTGGGATTTTCAATACTAGTTTTCAAATGATGTCTAATCCTGCCTCCCTCGCACATTCCGGCAGCTGAAATTATCATCAATGGTCCTTTTTTTCTATTCAAACTTCTTGATTCATCAGTACTCTGAATATAATCCAAATTTTTAAACCCAAATGGATCAGCTTTGCCAAAATCCTCATAAGTCTCTTGGTCATAACACTCGGGATGATCAGCAAAAACATCAGTCACATTCATAGCCAATGGCGAATCAACATAAATTGGAAACTTTGGTATTTGTTTTTCCTGAATTAATTGATGAAGAATATATACTAATTCTTGAGTTCTGCCCAATGCAAAAGAAGGAACAATAATTCTCGCATTCCTTTTCACGGCTTCCAAAGTATATTTTTTTAAAACTCTTTTAGCTTGATCAAAACTGTCATGCAACCTGTCGCCATAAGTAGATTCGCAAATAATTGCATCAAGGTCGCGCATAAATTGCGGATCTTTAAGTACGGGCATCTTTGTTCGACCTAAATCTCCGGTAAAACCAAGGCGTATTTTCTTAAAAGCACCAGTTTTTATCGTTAATTCAATCACAGCTGAACCTAAAATATGCCCAGCGTCTTGGAACATACCTGTTAATTCCGGAAATATTTTAAACTCTTGATGGTAAGGAACTTGTTCAAAAAGACCAAGTACCCCTTCCACTTCTGTTTCCGTATAAATAGGCGGTTCTGGTTCTGTTTGTTGTTTGATGCCGGCAATATGCCTATTATCTGACCTTTGCACATGAGCGCTATCCATCATAATAAGTTCAGCCACATCTCGGGTCGCCGGAGTAGCAAAAACTACCCCCCGAAAACCTTGAGCATACATAGTTGGCAAACTACCACAATGATCAAGATGAGCATGGGACAGTATTACTGCATCAATTTCTTTTGCGTCAAACGGCAAATGACGATTTTTTTCTTCTGCCTCACGGCGACGCCCTTGAAACATTCCACAATCAAGTAAAACTTTCTTTTTATTGATTTCCAATAAATGTTTTGATCCTGTGACCTCCCTGGTGGCTCCTAGAAATTTTATTTGCATAATATATTGATAATTTTATAATTTTTAAATAAATCCAAATTTTTAAACTAGAATATAGTTTAATGTCAATTATAATTGATTTCTATATTATTCATAAATCGTAAATCAGCTATTAGTCACTTTCAAATACCGAAAAGCGAAGGTAATACCTATCAATATTATTATACCATTTATCATAAAAATCATCTGCAAACCAAAAATCTTCACCAGCCAGGCGCTTAATAAAAAACTAAATAATGACCCAACTTTTGCTATAGAAAAATAACTGGTTAATATTTGCGCCTCAATTTTTTCTTTTTCACCAATATTCGACATCAAACTCCAAGCTGACACATTCCACATTGAAGAACCTACCCCTTGAATAAACATAAATATTAATAAAATCCAATAACTAGAAATAAAACTAATTCCTATCAAAGTTATTGCTACAATCCCTGTGCCAAATAATACAAATTTCCAATGTCCAAATCTATCACCATATTTGCCAAATACTCCTTGCAGCATATGCGTGAGGCCATAAACAAAAAATGCTATACCAATTGAAGAATACGACAGGCCCATATAAGACACTATCAAAATCGGCAAGAATACTTTCATAGCTGGATTGGTAGCATGCATAACCATGCCCATTATTCCCATGCCTTTTAATCTACTATGAGCTAAAAATAATTTTATTTCATCAAGCCATGATAAATCACTAAGTTTAATTTTAATGTTTTGAATACTGCCAAACCCGCCAACCAAAAGATAACCTGACAAAATAAACAAAATTACTCCGGCTACCACAAACGGCAACTCAATAAAAAAATAATCTGCCAAAAATGCTCCGACTACTGGACCTATCAACTGACCAATATACGCTAAGCTTAAACTATTACCGGTTTTTTTGCCTCTTGATTTTGATAAAATTGAATCTTCTATCTTTGCCAAAACAATCAAAGCTACCAATGAAGCAGCAATAGCATCAAAAAATCTACCAGCAACAATGAATGACCAATGAAAATCAATCAAATAAAATACTAAGGCTAATATCTCAAGTACTATGCCAAATAAAATTACTATCCGTCTATTAAGCATATCAGCTATCTTGCCGAAAATTGGCAGAAAAAGAATGTTCACCAAAGGAAATATAGTAAACATCAAAGATATTTGCCATTCGGAAAAACCACGACTTTTTATATATGGCGCTAAAATTGCGCCAAACAAAGCCAAACTAAAAGCAAAAATAAGATTTATTTCAGTAAATTTTCTATATCCGGCTGATTTCATCTAGCTTGTATTGACAAATGATAATTATTTTTATATATTATATTCACCTTAACAATTTAATTAATAATCTTAAATCCAATCGGAGGATTTCCATGTTAAAATTTTTTTCAACTTTTTCAAAAGTTTTTTCAGGACAAAAAAATATTCAAACCGGTAATTTTTTAAAAAAAATTAATCTAAATTGCCGAAATTATACGGGTGGCTCACGCAAAAACCATAAACCAATATTAAGATCCTCTGAGAAAAACCGCTTTTAGCGGTTTTTTTACATAAATATTAATACCAACTATCAAAATTTACTATTCAAAATATAATAAATCATAATACTCTAAATATATGATTGAAAATCCGGCTTTAAATTAACTGGTAATTTCTTCTTGATTAATGTCTCTTTGGTCAATTGAGGCAGTTGTTCATGAAAAACTGGTTCAGATTCATTTTGAAAAAATATACCAAGAGGAATTTTGTCTTCTCTGTCCCACTCTCTAGCCAATTTCTGAGCCTTATCAAAATCACTTGTATCATTCCCTGCCAGCTTATAGACTCGTTCTCGGAAATATTGATGAGTATTATGTTTATTGAAAGTAAAACAAGGCTGCAAGATATCGACAAATCCAAAACCTTTATGCTTGATTGCCGCTTTCATTAATTTGGCTAAATGAGGAATATCTCCAGTAAACCCACGAGCTACAAATGTTGCTCCCAAAGACAGGGCTAAAGCAATTGGATTAACCGGACGATCAATCGCGCCTAAAGGATTGGATTTTGATTTTATTCCTTTGGCAGAAGTTGGTGATGTCTGCCCAGTAGTTAAACCATAAATTTGATTGTCATGAACAAAATAAGCTATATCATGATTTGCCCGGCAAGCATGCATAAAATGATTTCCGCCCTCACCAAATCCATCCCCATCTCCGCCTAAAGCAATAACAGTTAAGTCATGATTTGCCATCTTTACTCCTTCAGCTACTGGAAGAGGTCGGCCATGCAATCCATGAAATACATTTATTTTGGTAAAATTTGCGCCATTACTGGAACAGCCAATACCATAAGAACCAAAAATTTTATGCCGAGGAATATCAAGCTCAGCCAAAGCTTGCTTAAAAGCACCCCATAGACCAAAATTACCACAACCCGGGCACCAAGTTGGTTCGTGTGTTGTATTAAAATCGTTTGGTTTTTTCATAATTATATATGTTAATTTATTTTATCTAATTTAATTAATCTATTATTTAATAAATTATAATTCTGATAAGAATTATATGAATATTTTTCAAGACTATCAGTTATTTTATGCTTTAATGGATTGTTATGTATATAATTTAATTTCTCATAAAAATCATTTTCATTACGTATAACATGATCATAAAAAGATTTTTGCCAGATAGGTTTTTTCATTGTTACCCATACAAACTATATCCATATTTATTTCTAGTCTCAATTAAAACTTGAATAAATAAATTTTTTACTAAATTTTGTTTAAATAATGGAAATTTTTGATAGATATTAAATGTTATAAAATAAATATTATGACTAAACTGATCCCCCCTCAAATTCATATTTATATCTTATTTATTTCTTTAACTAATTCTGATTGATAAAATGGGCGACCGTCAAATCTCAAAATCTTATGATCAACTTCGATTCCGGTTCCAGCCCGCAAAACATCGGCAAATTGAGCCTGAGAATTTGTTTCAATCAAAACAATCTTTTTTGATTTTGCTAAAATATTTTTGGTATTAGCTGGTAGTGGTGCTACCATAGGAAAATGCACATAATTTACTTTCTTTTTCAGATCTTGATTCTGCATAGCGTCCAAAATCGGACCTTTAACACTTCCCCAACCAACTAAAGTAATCTTAGCTGTTTTGTCTCCATAAAGTTTAGCAGGTGGCAACAACTTCCCTGCTGCTTTTATTTTTTTGGCTCTTTTGGCTACTTGATCCAGCCGATTTTGAATTGACTCCTCACTATACCCCATTTCATCATGCTCATCAGAATTTAAAAATATTCTTACTCCCTCTTGTCCAGGCAGAGCCCTTGGAGAAATACCATCCTTGGTCAATTGATATCTTTTATATTTATCACCCAATTTCTTTGCTTCTGTTTCTGTCAATATTTTTCCTCGATCAATACCGATTTTTTTGGTATCAAAAAACGGAATAGACAAATGACTTTCAGAAATATATTTATCAGATAATACGATCACTGGCGACTGGATAATTTCAGTAATATTGAATGCTAATTCAGTTAAATAAAAAGCTTCCTCTTGGTCTCCTGGCGCAAATATTACCCGATCAAATTCACCATGCCCAGCACCCAATACAAATTTCAAATCACCCTGATCAGTCCAAGTTGGCAATCCAGTTGCGGGGCCTGAGCGCATCACTTCCACAACCACCAAAGCTGTTTCAGTAATTCCAGCCAATGAAAACCCTTCCATCATCAAAGCAAAACCCCCGCCAGAAGTAGCCACCATGCTTCTTACTCCAGCAGTTGAAGCTCCTTGCGCCATATTGATAACAGAAATTTCATCTTCAGCGTGCCTAACCACCATACCATGTTTTGGTCCCCGGGCTGCCAAAGTATGCAAAATTGAAGAGGCTGGTGTCATTGGGTAGGCTGCGTAAAATTTACAACCAGCATTCAAAGCCCCAAGAGCAATTGTATCGTTTGCTGTTACTACCATTTGTGGCTTATTATTTTGCGCTTGCAAGAAAAAATCAAAAGAATCAATATTGTAATTTTCTTTGATAAAATCAAACCCAGCTCGTGCAGCTTTGATGTTTTGACTGGCAATACTTTTATCTTTGTCAGAAAATTGATCATTTATTATTTTCTCTAAATATTTAAAATCATGCTTAGTTAATGCCATGGTCGCCCCTAAGGTAACTGTATTTCTCATTATTTCATCACCACCCACTTCTTTGGCAATTTTATTAAATGGCACATCAAATAACATTATCCCTTTTTTCTTTAAGCTTTTTTTATCAAATAATACCTTGGCTGAATCACATATTACCCCTGAACCTTTAACCAATTCATCTAAATGCTCAATAATAGATTGTTCATTTAAAGCAACGAGTAAATCTACAATTTTTCTTTGACTATGGACCTGCTTTTCAGATACATAGACTTGATAAGTATTATGCCCGCCACGAATCAAAGAAGGATATTCAGAATAATCATGAATAAAAAGACCAGCTCTTGAGCAGGCTTTAGCAAACATTAAACCAGATGACATAACTCCAAATCCGGCTGGTCCGCCTATTTTCCAATTAAAATTATTTATTTTCATAAGCTAGGTGATTAATATTGTTATACTGTTATTTTACCATATTTATACTAATAAAAAAATCCATTTTGTGTCTACAAGACGAGTTTTACAACTATTTTTATTTTATTTTATGATATTTAGACTCACCATTTAAAACAATAATTTTTCTCAGTCTTGACTTCGCTCTTTTAAAAAAATCCAATATTTATTATTTATTATTACACAAATCCTTTACATCTTTTAATTCCTTTTTTATATAACCTTCCACAACGTCTAAATCAATTTTCAATTTATACAATTTTTGTTCTTCATTTTGGGTTATCTGTTCACGTCTTTTTTTAGCAGTCAACTCATCCAACTCTGTTAAAATATCTTGCCTTAAAGTAGCAAACCCAAAATCAATACTTTGCTGCAACTCTTCCATCTCCTGATTTATTTTTCTATCATCATCTTCATCTCTTCTCCGAAACCATAAAATAAATAAAAATAACAGCAACAATAAAGTCAACAATGTTCCGCCAATTAAAACATAATTCAAATACATTTTACTAAAAAATAAATAATCCATCCTCCTTATTTCCAAGCTAATCGGTTCTGATACTTTACTAAAATTGCCATTATTATCAAAAGCTTGAGCGGTTATCTTATATTTTCCGACTGGCATTTTGTTTTGATAGATATAAATAAAATTACCAAGATTATCAGATTGAACAATGTCATCAAAAAAATTCTTGCCAGCTGTTTCTATAAAAATTTTTACCTTAACTTCTTTGTCTGCTTCGCCGTTTACATAAAATTGTTCATCTTTATTAAACAATATTTCATACTCTTTAATTATTGGTGTTTTAAGACTGGTAATACTAATATTTTTTGTGGCTTGAAATTTATTACCGGCCTTATCTACTGCTATTACTTTTATTTTATAATTTCCCGGCACCATTTCTATAAATTGATATTTACCTTCTTTGACAATAATCGGTTCATCTAATCCTTTAACAATTTCATAATAATCAATACCAGATAAATTATCCGTTGTTTGATATGCTATCGTTGGACTAGTCAATTTTTCATAGTCTGGAACAATAACTATCTCAAAAGGGTCTGGGGGCGTGATATCAATATTTGCTTTAAAATGAGCGACATCACCATAGCCACTTTGATTTTTGAAACGTAAATGAAAATACCAAACACCGTCAGCTAAATCATAATATTTCTGTTTAGCAATAACTTCTGTATCAATTTTAGGAATAGTAAAATTAACCTCATTAAATTCATAATTTAAACTATTTACCCCGCTAGGCACTAACCACTCAAGCCTTAGATCGTTATTTTGATACCAAATATTACTATATGGATGAGTCGTGGATTTTACTACTGGTTTAGACGGCTTATCTATTAATCTCGGATCTGGACTAATTGCCTTAGCAAGCAGAATATATGTTCCGCCAATCATATTATTCAAAATATTAGTCCCAGCCCCGTCATTAGCATGCATTGATCCGGAAATAAAATTCACTTTGGCAGTACCAGATTTTTTTACTCGAAACGTCAATGTAATCATTCGACCAGAATCTCCGCTAAAACCAGGATCTGGTAATCCGCCAGTAAAAGCCACCCTATTTCCATTTTGCGCTGGTTCATTCGGCCATAAACTAAAAATGGAACCAGCCGTAGATACTGATTCTAAACTTAAATATTCATCAGGATAATGAAGTGAGGCTGCTGCTGCATTAATAATTTCAGGGGTAAGCAAATCAACAGATACTGAAAATATCTGACCAACTGCAAAATTGCCATTAGCCGGATTTAAATAAAAATTTGCTTCCGCCGCATATGCATTTGTTGGGGAAACTATTATTAATAGTAAAAATAAAAATAATAATTTACTAAGAACGCGCATGCCGTCTTCTAAATATTAAATAAAGTATTAAAATTATTATTAAAATAAATACAAATACGATTAGCAAAACCAATTGCCAATTGAATGCACCGGGCAACTCTATACTTTTATCCAAAAAATTACCTGCCTTATCAAAAACTCTTATAATCACTTCCTGCTTACACTGTTTTTTGTTTATCTTATAAGGACTGGTTATTATCTCCCATGATTTATCTGAATATTTTATTTGGAAATTATCAATTCCTGAATTTTTATCATAGGCAGTAAAAATCAATGAATTACCAAGGCCAAAATATTTATCATGGCCAGTAATCGCTACTTCAAAATGCTCTGGTCTGGTTGAATCAATCATTGCCCGCCGAGTAACCTTGGAGAGCCAATTGTCGTTTTTATCTCTAGCGCGCAAATGGAAATAATACAATCCGTCATCCAAATTCTCATATTTTATATCATACAAAACTTCTTCTGGATCCTCATCAGGAATAACTGATTGATCACGGCTTAATAAATAGCTATAACTATATTCAGAATTTTTCTGCCAATGAACATCAAAAATCTTATTACTATACCATTTATTTTCATCAGGCTGATTTTTTGAAGTTATTATCGGCATATACCAAAAACCTTCAACTAAACCATAATTAGCTGGCATCAAATTTACTTTCACTTCTGTACCTTGTCCATCCGCTTTTAAAATTTTTGTTTGTTCGTCTAAAACAATATCAAAATTTCCAGACCTATCCTTAGTTCTAAAAAAAATATCAGCTACTTTATTATTTTTCCCTACAAATCCTTTGGTAGCGCCAGCAATTATTTTTATTTTTCCTGTTTGTTCTATAATTGGCTTAGTTACCCATAAATCAAATACTGAACCGCCATTATTGATATTCTCTAAAATCAATTTATCTGTTGGCCATATTATTTCTGTTTCAATAGCATTTATTTTTTCTTTACTATCTATAAAAATTTCTACTACAAAACTTTGCCCTGTATAAACATCCAAATTTTGCGGCATTATAAAAAGATCTGCAGCCCATGACTGCAATGGACTAAATAGTATTATTACGAAAATCAATAATCCAATTTTTTTCATACAAATATATCAGATTAAATACTAAATTATAATGGTTTACTCCACCAACTTAGCATTATAGAAAAATCTACTATATTAACTATAGCATCACGATTGATATCTGCACAAATATTTACTGGATCGGTTTGTTGCCAAAACGCTAATAATATTGAAAAATCGTAAATGTCAACCAACCCATCAATATTCAAATCAGGACCTGCACAAACACCTGGCAAGGGGCTAGGATGTACTTCAAAATACAAACTTTCAGAATAATTACTGAACAATCCATCACTACTCTCTGAATTTGCTTTAACAGAAAACGAACCAACATCTAAATATGATGTAGTTATATTTGTTTCCCAATAACCATCATGACTTGCTGTGGTAGAAAAATTAACCGAGTTGTCTGGTAAATACAAGCTGACATTAGAATTAGGATATGTTTCTCCGAAAACAGACAATAATTGTCCTCTAATTACTTCATCTCTAGCAATAGATATGGTTGGCGGTAAAAAAATATTTTCAATTCTTGTTATAGTTCTCTCTACTAAAGATATAGAAAAATTTATTGTCAAAGTGTTTCTCCTATATCGATCTTCACCATAAAGGCTAAATTTATGAACTCCTGTACTTAAACTTGATAACCTGAAATCAAACAATCCGTTTTCATCTGCCTGTGTTGTGCCGGCAATATTACCACCATCTTTAAGAGTGACAAATGCATATGGTGATGTTCTACCAAAAAAATCAGCAATTGATTGATCCTCGTCTGGATCCCATGTCCTGCCACCGGGATTTATTATTTCAATATTACACTGATCATCACAACCATCGCCATTAATTAAATTTCCATCATCACATTCTTCCCCTGCCTCTATAATACCATTACCGCATTCTGGAACTTCTATAAAACACTGATCATCACAACCATCGCCATTAATTAAATTTCCATCATCACATTCTTCTGGTGGCTGTAAGATGTTATCACCGCATACTTGAGGTCCAAGCACAAAAACGGTAACCAAAATATTATTGGTGCTTGTTACTGTTGTTTGAGCACGAGTGTAGCTAAAAAATGGAACTGCCACCAGTCCCATTGTTAAAATCAAATATATAATTCTAGAAAATATCTTTTTCTTCATCAAAAATTATAAATGGAAGGCTGAAGCCTTCCGCCTGCCGGCAGGCAGGCTACATTATTCCTACTATTTAAACGGTGTAGCGGTCCCGCAAGTGCGGGATAGGTTTCCATAATTATTTACTATTCAATTATTCCTTATTAATAGTCCTATCTCCTTTTAATAAAACTTTAAATGCCAAACGCAATCGCTTTCTTGATCTTACTAAAATAATTATCACCACAATAAGTATCACTAATATAACTAAAGCCATTTTCCATGGAAAAACCCAAAAACTAGTCACCGCTGATAATGGAGAATTTGTTACACCGTAATTTGCTACCAAAGTTGCGGTATATTTTCCAATCGCCAGTGGCGGATCCCATCTAACATCTATTTTTCTAATTGAATTTGGTAAAACATTTTTTTGCGCAAAAGCAATATCAATCTCTTTTTTACCAAGCATATTGGTAATAGATATAAAACCTCTTGGTCTGGCATGCACTGATCCTAAATTCTCAAAACGTAATAAAAAATCAACTGGTGTTTTTTCATAAAATTTTCCAGCATCAAACTCTTTGACAATTAATTTTTCATTCACTTCACCAGCTACTGATAAAAGCACCAAAGCGCCTACTTTCTGAGCAATCCCACTTCCTCCAGATACTTCTGGCGGAGAAACTGAAGCTAAGATTGACCCATAATGACCGCCCGGCTCTCCATCGGCTGGTATATTAATAGTAAAATCAACAATCTTTCTTTCATTTGGCGATAGAGTAAATTCCGTCGGACTTAAATTGACCCAACGAGCTAATGAATATGTCTCATCATCACTTTCCTGTACAACAACACTGCCTGTCTCCCCAACAGCGGTAAAATCTTCAACTTCCATATTAATAAAAACAGGCTGATTACTTGGATTGTAAATTTTTATCTTGTTTTTTACAGTTTCACCAGGATTAGCTGTCAGTTCAAAAGTTAATGGAGAAATTGATATAGCGCTGATATCAAGATTTAAACTATCTTGAGCCAAAACTGTATTTCCGCCAAAAATTATTACTAATAAAACAAAAGTAAATATTATAAAACTATTTTTTATTTCTCTAATCACGAGGAAATATTTAAAAATGTAAGAATGTATTAATCAAACTGAGCAGTTGTTATATAAACTACAGTATTGCTATAATCACCTGATTCTTGAGATCCAGATACTGACAATTGATATAATATTGTAGTTGAAGCATTGGATACTGGCGTAGAAGATGATTGCATAGTCTGAACTGTTTCTGAATCCGCAATTGAAGCGAATTGACGATAATTTGTTCCTGAAGAATAAGCTGCCACACAATCACCGCCAAAACAAGTATGTCCAAAACCATTGTTTGTCGCAGTTGCCCAACCACCTCCAGTAGTTTCACTACAAGATCCGGTATCACAAGTTGTATCAGGGATAGTATCTGATCCAGCATTAGTAAGTTGATCAGTTTCCTGAGAAGTCATTGTGTAACCATCACCAGCATTGGTAGAAACGCTGAATGCCTGACAACCTTTTTTGAAAGTATTTGAACTCACATCTCCAAACGGAACTGCGGTAGCAGTAGTATCTACTGCTGTTACTGAATTACCATAGCCACAAGTTGTAGAAGCCATTGAAGAAATTGTAAAAGTTAACGATTCGTCAACTGTAGCAGTAACGGTAACACCGGCAATAATCGCAACTTTAGTAGAACCGGTTTCACTGCTATCACCAGCCGCAGTAATATCAATATCATAAGTACCAGCTGTTGGATTGTCAATTTGATTTACACCAGCTACACCATAGGTTGCATTGCTGCCAATTTCTACGGTAATTGTCTCTCCTCCACCCAAATAAGTCGCAGCATTTGAAGGAGCGGTAAAAGTAACCACCTGCCCAGAAACTGCAGCACCCCAAGCGCTAGCACCCGCAGAAGAAGCCAAAGTTTGATCACCTGAAGAACTGCCAGATAAATCCATATCAGAAAAAAGAACACCGGTCAAAGTAAACCCCGTGCCAAAAGTAATAGTAATAGTATCATTCTCTTTTACGTCATTTGCTGCTGACAATACAAAAATGATTGTATGATTAGCTGCTGTAGATGGCCTTGAATCTGATAATGTATCTTTTACATTGGTTAAATCCGCTCTCACTGGAAGTGTCCAAGCTGAAAACGCAAGCAAAAATGCCAGTAAAAGAATAAACCTTTTTCTGCATTTTAATCTGGTTGACGTGTTAATATTAAATTTCATAAGATTTAAATTATTTTTTAAAATTTTTATTTTTTATTTTTTAGTAAATAATACTTTTAAAAATGCTATTATTCTACCTCTGTAGTGTAACATAAAATAAAACAAAAGTAAAGAACCCATAAATGTGGAAAAAACCAGCTTCCAAGGCAACACCCAAAAATCAATAATTTCATTTGATATTTCTCCATCAATTTCCAGATCTAAAACCGCCTTATATTTTCCGATCATAAAAGCATTATCATACCAATTGATCTGCAATGGTATTTGTCTAGCCCTCCCGGGCAGAATTGTAGTCATTGGCACCCGTGACTCTGAAATCAGATTGTTAAAAATATTATATACCTTAATACTCCCAGTGGGCTTAATATGAAATATATTGATATTTTTCAACCTCAACATTATTTCTTTAGGAGCTTTGGTGTAAACAATTGGTTCACTGCCAGCAAAAGCAGGGGTTGTTTTAAAAATTGCTAAAATATTATTAATAGAATTCAAAAAAAATCTCATTGGCAATTTATCATCCAACAAAAAATGAAAATCGGTTATTTGCATATTTTTTTCATACAAAAGCGCTTCAATATTTATTTTTTGCACATTAAAAAGTATCAACGAACCTATTATTGGTATAACTTTGGTTGACTGGTCTTGATAATAAAAAGATGGTAGTTTGGGTTCAAATAAAACTGTGGTATAATGCCCTCCGGGAATTGCATCGTGAGGAATAGAAATAGTCAAATTAATAGTTTTTAACTGATTCGGCTCAACAATAAAATCTACAATCTTTGGTTTTATCCACTGCCGAGCAGAAAATAAAAACGAATCATTAATATTTTCCAAAAAACGTATTCCCCCTCTTTCATCAGCAGCATCAAAATCAACTACTCTTACTTTTATTGGCAAGGCTACGCTTGAATTATTAAAAAATTTTATTTGTCTTTGGAATTTCTCTCCACCAATTACGTCAAATTCAAAAGTACTGGGGCTAACAGCTATTTCGGGATTAGCGGCAACCTGTGCCTGACTTCTCAATGGCAAAATAATAAATACAAAAACAGCAAATACCATTAAGATTAATTGTATAACTTTTTTATTCATAACAGTAGAGAAGCTATTAAATCTATAAATAATCTTATCTTATTATCTTTCATATTTAATACTTTATACTTAATACCTGATACTAAACTAATACTCTGCGGTAGCAATGTATATTATAGTAGTTGAATAAGTACCAGCAGCTTGAGTAGCATTCGTAGAAATCTTATAAGAAATTACCACTTCATCACTAGATAATTCTCCAGTTGAACCATCTATCTTGTCAGTATGATCAGCTACTGGGTCTCCTTCTCCAGTTTGAGTAAAACCGGCATAATTTGGACCGCCGTTGGTAAATCTATCAGCAGTCCCTCCGGACAATGTGTTGTCATTTGTAGTATAGCCAAATCCGCACTCACTATTGCTTGTGCAATTACCAATCCAAGTAGAAGGTGCGGCATTGGTTCCAGTCCAGTCCGCTATAATAAAAAAACTATTGCCTTGATGAGTCATTGGCGCTGTTTCCCAAGCAGTAATAATATAACCATTATAAGCATTGGTTGTTACGGTGGTGGTGGTATAAGCTGTATCGGTATAAGAATTAGCCGGATTTAAATTGTTGAACTGCACTGAAAAAGAACTCAAAGAAAAAGATAAAGTTTCTATCACTTGCACTCCGTCAGAATCAACCGCATCAGATGCTATATCAAGATTATTATATGCTTTGACTGATACATAATATGTATAAGACGTTCTTAAATAAAGAGGGTTAATGTTAATTGAGGTAGTAGTAGTCGCTGTCCATGATTCACCTGATTGCCAACTTGTTGTGCCGCTATTCCAATAATAACCATCAATCAATCTACGAATAGCAAAATTATAAGTATCAGTATCCCGAAGGCCTGATTCTGGGTCAGAAAAACCTGACCAATTAGCCTGAATAGTATTAAGTGAAGATTGTTCATCAATGTCAGCCCCTAAACCATCATTGACAACAGCCCCCGAAACATCAGGGCCAGTATCGTCATAATACTGAAAACCAGATTTAACTATAAAATTGGTACTAGACGACTCGCCAATTGCTTCTACCCCGCCAACTGTTGATCTAAGCTGAAAATTGGTTGAAGTAGCATGATGCACGCCCCCTTCACCAATAGCCGGATCACGGATAATAAATGTGGTTGACGCGTAATCAGTAGCAATAACAGGAAATACATACCACACCAAGGTAACAACTATAACCATAATTAATTGTATATATCTTTGAAACATCTCTTAGTATCAAGTATAAAGTATTAAGTATTAAGCTTATTTAATTTACATGACTTAATCAATCCGTTTACTAGCTTATGAACTTTTACACTTTGATTAGCAATATTTTGAAATTGATCTTTATTGATATATTTTATATCTTTAGCTATTAATAATTGATTTTGAACTTCTGTTAGAGAACCAAGGGTATTGTGATAAAACTGGATTTTTTCTTTATTTGATCTTCTGGAAAATCCTTCTGCAATATTAGAAGTGATAGAAACAACCGCTCTACTAATTTGACTAATTAATCCAAATTTTTCTTTAGTTGGAAATTGTTTAATAATTTCATAAACCATTAAGACTAACTTATGACCTTCTTGCCAAGCGACAAGATCAGTAAATGATTTTATTTTATTATCTTTCATATTTGATACTTAATACCTAATACTTACTTAAGTCTCCCTCCCTGCATCCGACCACCTTGTAATCTAACCCCTTGTCCCTGATTTGCCATAGTAAAATTGTTTACTGAAGAAGTAGCGGAAATAACACCATCATGATCCCAGTACCATGTTCGCCAATAATAAACTGTATTATTCAAAGACAATGCGCTTCCAGAATAAGATATATCTTGACAACGATCACCTTGATCACAAGTACTCCCAGAAAGCGGATCAGAGTGTGATATTGACATATCAATGTTATCAATATAAGCGTCATCACTAAATCCAGAAACATCATCTATTGTGCAACGCACACCAAAATCTATATCTTCTACTATTGTTTCTGTTAAACTAACCCCCCATATATCAGTATTACCACCCATAGTCTGTGTAACATCACTGCCACTGTCAGTAGAAATGCTCTTAGTTGTACCAGTTGCATTTCCATTATTATCTAGTAATTGACAATCAGCTTTCTTGGGACCGAATTCCGATTGCCACTCTATTCTTACTTCCACGCCATTAATATCATCTCCAGAGGGTATGCTGAAACCAAAAGTATCAACATCAATAATTTGATTATCTGAACATGTTGCTCTGGTATCATTTGAAGTATAAACATTAGCAGGATTTGTACAAGTTGAACCAGTTCCATTGCTTGACGGATCAGTAAAATCAATGATTGTCATAAAACTGTTACCAGTATTACAATTATCACCATCACTAGTCCACATATCAGTTCCAGTAAAATCAGAAGCAGCGTTGACCTCCACACACCACTTAGTAGCATAATCATCTAAATTTGGATCTTGAAAAACTGATGAAAATTCTGGAGTAATATCTGCCATATTAACCGGATTAAGCATATTTTCTGCCAGTAAATCTGCTGGCGCAGTCGGATCTTTATCTTCTACTGTAAATGTCCCTGATGAAGAAGAGGAACAAGCATCCTCGTCGTCACAAACAAAAGCATAATAATCTTTGGCAGTCCCAGAAGCCTCGCTAAGACTAGTGGTGTAAGAACAAGTCTCTGGGTCACGATTGGTAAATACTGGTGAATCACACCAACTTCCTCCAGTACAGCTGGCAGATGATATAGCATTAGTTTTACAAATATGCGCTTTAGCCATTTCTCCGCTGTCTGCATCATTCCAATCCACTGTAAAATAAGTGATATCGCCAGCTGCTACTGGATCAGGTGAATCTGAAACTGAAGTTACTGTTGGTGCGTTATTAGAACTAGCAGTATAAGTAATTTGTATATCAATATTATCCACCAGCAAACTTCTTGCTGGAGTTCCAGATGTTTTAACTGTTGTACACCTTACTCCAAAATCAGCATCTTCAATATCTGCTTCAGTAAGCGAAGTTCCCCACATATCAGACGTCCCTCCAATTGTATATGCCACATCACTGGTAGTAGTCCAATTTGAAGTATTTTTAGTATTACCAACTGGGCTTCCGGAAGCATCAAGTAATTGACAGCTAGCATAATATGTTGCCGGAACATTATTAATAGCTGCTTCAACTCTAACTTCAATCCCGTCAATACTTGTACTGGTAATTGCAAAACCGAAATTATCAACATCAACCACGCCTTGACTAGCTGTTGGATTACAACCCGTATCAACATCATTTGAAGTATAAGCATTAGCCGGACTAGCACATGTACTACCAGTGCCATTGCTAGAAGGATCTGTGAAACCAGTAGCATCATCATTGGCTATTTGCCATTTTCTATTTTCCTGCCAAAATATTTCCCCATTATCACGATAACTCCTTATTCCCATAGTGAGAGGTCCAAGCAAATAAAATTCTGGCGAGATATCTGGCGCGTCAAACTCATATAAAAATTCATAGGTTTCACCTGCCTTAAAATCAACTAGCCATGTAATTTCTGATAAAAACCCATCAACACTATGCACTTCCCCGCCGCTATTATAAACTTCAAAACTCTGTGGCAGGCGTTCATTTAAAAATCCCTGGTAATCTTCATTGGCCTTAATAATAAATTTCATTTCATAAATAGCTTTTGGCCAAATACGAGTCGGACCAATCCGCTCTACTTCAAAAGGTAAATATTCTTTTACTTCTACAAAATCCTTAAGTGAACGCTCACCATTTTTGGTTCTAGCTGTTAATTCCAATTGATAAATTCCAGCTCCAGCTAAATCATAATAAGCGTAATAGTCAGGCGTATCAATCACATTATTTGGTCCGCACTCTGAATTATTAATAATAACTTCAGCAGGAGCTGAGCTCCTGTGATAGGAGCTCAGCTCCTGCTGATTTAAAATCTTAACCTCACCATCAGGTGAAGTTATTCTCAATTCTAACTCCGCATCACAAATTGTATTACCAAAATCATCCAATACGCCTATTTGTAAATAAGCCTGCTCGTTTAGCAAATACATGGATTTATTGGTATTGATAGCTAACACTCCCCAATAAAAATCCTGACTTAAATCTCTTATTCCTTGTGATGTGGGTAAATAAGCTGTAACCGTATACTTACCTGGCCTGAATCTAGAACTAATTGGTGTGACATTCACATCAACCACACCTTGATCATTAGCTTTAAAATTAATATCAAAAAATTTTGAATTATCATTCCCTTTTGCATCTACTAATTCAATTTTTCCCTGAGTACTTAAATTTTCATAATCAAACCCGCCTCGGGGAGGACTGACTGCGAATTGAGCTGGTCTTGAAGCTGCCAATACTTCTGGCACGCTTTTAATCAAATAATCTTTCAACACAATCTCGGTTTGTTCTTCTGCTGGACCAAGAAATACTATTAGAGCTGTCACTACTGAGACTACTGAAATTAATGTTATAATTATTATCTTAGAAAATTTTAGTTTCATTTTTTTTATTTATACATTTTGTCTTATAAGACTGGTAGGTTACATTTGTCTTTATGACACAGCTTATAATCCTTATAAATCTTATAGAACTTATTAGTCATATCCGTCCTATTAGACCTATTTTCTTACTTAAAATATGAACTAAACCCACCATTATATTCCCGTATAATATCCTCTGGAGTCAAAGCGTAATTCCAAACTTTTACTTCATCAATCTGACCATTAAAAGGATAAATACTACCGCCTAACATGCCAATATATGAAATACCACTGCCAGTATCAATAGAATTAGCTGTAATATTAGAATAATTATCCTCTACACCATTTACATAAATACTCAAACGACCATTATTGCTCTTACTATACGAGCCACATAAATGAGCCCAAGTATCTTTTAAATCCGTCAAAGTCTTAAGACTGCCTATAGTCTGTGTTCCGCTCATATCAACTCTAAAATTATATTTAGTTGTATCAGCAAATAATAAATAACTAGTATTAACTGCACCACCAACAGTTTTCTCAAAAACACCAGCATTACCCGAAGTAATACTTGAGTACACCCAAGCACAAACAGTTAATTCATCAGTTATCTGTAAATCTGTATTATCATCTATATTAATTTCATCATCAGTATCATCAAAATCCATACTACCATTAATTTTCCCGTTTGAGCCATTACTCCACATAGTTGAGGTGGAAGTATTTGTTCCACCAGTTCCAGGATAAATAGTCCCGTTATTAGAATTACCAGAATAATCATAAGCAGTCCCACCCTCGCCTTTATCAAATTTCCAATATCCTACAGGATCGCCACCTGAGTATTCTTGAGCTACTTGTCGCGGAGTCAATGCATAATCAAATATTTTTACTTCATCAATAAACCCAGCCCATTCTGTGTTATAAGAACCAGTATAACGAGCTCCTAAAACCAATCGGCTGTTGGAATATACAGGAATACCTGTCTGACTTTTGGAATTATCCAAAGATCCATCAATATATAATTTCATAGTGCTTCCGTCATAGGTTCCAACTACATGATTCCAACTACCTGGTATTAATGCCTGCTGAGCTGTTAATTCTGTAGTCGCGCCATTTATATACATTCCAAACTGCATTATGTCAGGAGTTGATTGAGCATATTCTATTCTAAATTGCAGAGAAGTTGAATCACCACCATTTTGATAAGCAATCGGAAAAGAAGCTGAATTACCTAAAGCTGGATTCATCCACATAGAAAATGAAAAATTATTTTTCAAATCTCCCAAAACGCCGTTATCGATATAATCACCATCACCATCAAACTCCAGACAAGATCCTACCTGGCAATCCGTTGCACTCTTCCAAGTAGCATTAGTAACAGTGCCAGAATTACCTCTGCCAGAATTATCATAAACTGTATCCCCGGTCTTCTCATCTATTTTCCAATGCGCAACTGGTGACGGACCTTCTGTATAATCGCGCATTATTTGTTCTGATGTACGGGCGTAATTATAAATTTTTATGTCATCAATTTGTCCAGTGAAATCATCATAACTAGAACTTCCCTTATGCCTGCCAATCCAAAAATAATTATCATCCAAATCACCGCATTCTTTATTAAGTCCATTATCATAATAATATTCCTCACCATTTATATATAATCGAACTTCTCCTTTTGGATAATCCCATACCTCGGTAACAAAATACCAAGTATCTGAAGCAATAGTAAGATTTGGAATGGTGATTCCATTATTATAAGTTGTTTGACACCAACCACCAGCATCATTCCAAGAACTTCTGGCTATCATTAATTCATTACTTGAATTTATCCAAACTCCACCACGGTTATGAGTACTTAAATCAGGATTAGCGCCATCACCACTAACAGATGATAATACTGCATAAATATATTCTCTGGATGTTGGGCTAACTGAAGTAGGATTAAACCAATAACTTATAGTTTCTGTTCTTAAATTTAAACCTGTTTCCAAAGCAGCATTAATTTCAACATAATCTCCTGTACCATCAAATGTTCCGGCTCGGCCATATTTTGCTGTTGATGTCGTGCTAGCATCACCAGAACGAGATGCATGTTTTTCTCTTCCAGAATAATCCCTAATCTCATTACTAGCGCCACTCCACGAACTCTCATCCATTTTCCAGTGGCCAACCAAACCTTCAGCTGAATTCTGTACTTCTTCTTTTGATTTTGATAATACTATTTGTTTACCTTGATTATAATTTTGTCTTATTTCATCAAGAGTTAATGCGTAATTATACAACTTAAACTCATCTATAACTCCGTCAAAATAACCATAATCAGTTGGTCGGTCAAGCACACCAATTTTAGCGCTATCAATATTACTTAAATCTCCGTAAGAACCATTATTCGTTCCGCTTGCCAAAGTAGTAATTTGTTCTTCTCCATCTAAATAAATACTAACTTCACTTCCGTTATAACGTACTGTTATATAATGCCATTTATTATCAAATAAATTAGTACCCGTACTTTCTCTGGCAGCCAAATTGTATTGTGAAGATCCGCCCACATTCCTGACAGTGCCAATAACTTCATCAGACCAAGTACCAGTATAATTACCAATTATAACATATTGTTCATTTTGTCCCGATGTATCCTTGTCACCTAAGGAAAAAAGTATATTACTGCCACTATTATCTCCATTCATCTTCACCCAAGCCCCTATCGTAGCTGGCGCGTCAAAATTAAAAGTTGTCGGATTAGCTAATTCTATATAATCATTATTCCCGTCAAACTTTATTGCTCTTCCAGTTTTTCCAAATTCAGTCCAAGCAGTTGAAGTCCCCGAAGTAGACATATTAGTCAGAGTGCCGTCGTTTCCCGAACCGGTCGTTTGTTTTGTGACTCCACTATCATAAGTCGTAGTTCCCTGTCCTTCGTCAAAACTCCAATAACCAATCGGATTATTTTTTTTACCAGCGTTCATGTCTTCTAATATTTGTCTTGATGTGCGAGCGTAATTATAGATACGGACATCGTCAATTCTACCTTCATGTTCTTCGCTATCATAAGTGCTTTGCCCAATTGTAAAAACTGGGTTAGCAGGAGATTGATTATATGTAGATGGAATATCAGTTGATAAATCCTTAATACCATCTATATAGATAAACCTATTAACACCATCATAAACAAGTGCCAAATGATGCCAATTTCCGTCATTTACAACTCCAGTAGAGGATAAATAATCCCAATTCCCTGTCCCATCTCTATCAATATAAGTTCGTAAAGTACCGTCAGTATTTTGACCAATAAGAAAACCTCCATGATTTAATCCACTAGAACCATAATTTAGTATTCTCGTAACTCCATCTTGGCTAGTACCATCAATCCAAACTTCTGCCGTAAAAGCCGAGGTATCAAAACCACTTGGTGAACTAATTTCTATACCACTCACACCAGAACCATCAAAATCTAACGCACTGCCAAATTTACCACAATTCCAAATTGGAGTACCATTCCATTGAGTAGAAGTATTATTATTTCCGCTTACATCATAAGCCGTAGTACCCATACTCTCATCAAATTTCCAATGCGCCACCGGTCCTGGCGCCCATTCATATAGATGACGGACTTCATCAGGTAACAACGCGCGGTTGTAAAGCCTGGCATCATCTACCTCACCATTAAAAAACATTAAAAAATCATTAGTGTTTATCTCAATTGCCTGATCTAAATTTCCCTGAGCAACTAATTCACCGTTTAAAAATAATTTCTGCTGGTTATTTTTTTCATTCATATTATAGGTCATCATAATATGATTCCACTGACCAGAGGTCATATCAGCTTCAATACGCTCATCATTTATTACTCCGGAAAAACTATCATCATCAAAGGAAAGACCGTAAGAATTAGGCCGACCGAATTCTGACTCAACTGAATTAATATTCAAATTCTTAATATAAATCTCCTGAGCTGTTGTGCCTGAATAATTTGCTAAAAACATAATAGTCGCATATTCAGTGCCAGTATGCCAAACAGCTCTATTGCTTGTTACATCTGACTCGCCCGTACGTATAGCGCCAGAAATTATATTATTTCTTCTAAAATACCAGGTATCTTCAATAAATGTGCCATAACTATCTACAAAATAATCATAGCTGCCAGGATGACCAGGTAACCAACTGCCATCTATGGTGGCATAAGAATGCGTTCCACCATACAAACCTTTACCTGCATTAGCTTTTGTTTTAACATCATATTGCACAAAATAACCTTTACTGGTATCAATCGGAATCTTTTGAGTAGTATACATATTATAGTAACTCACTGCCTTAAGAGCGCTTTCAGTCGCATCCCAACCCAAACTAGTACCAGTGGTACTTTTTGTCCAGGAATTAGAATTAGTCCAGTCAATACCATATACATCTAATAAATTCACTGTGGTAGTACCATTGCCCTTCACCCACATTCCTATGCTAATTTCTTCAGAAATATCAAAATCATTACTATCAGCAAAAGTAAAATAATCATCTATTCCATCCATATAACCTGCATTTCCAAATCTAGCTGTGGAAGTAACTATCGCATTGGTTGAGGTGCCGTGATTGCCATTACCAGACGAATCAATCACTTCACCTATCGTACCATTCCAAACATTCTCATCCATCTTCCAATAACCCACAAGTCCATCATTCAAACTCGCATATTCATTCTGTCCCAACATTACAGCTTTGCCACGATTATAATCTTGTTTCATTTGATCAGCCGTACGGGCGTAAGGATAAATTTTTACTTCGTCAAAAAATCCTGGAAAATTATTTGTCCAACCTGACCCACCATCATCGGCAATCTCGGCTGTTGCTGCAAAACTAATTGATCCTGAATAACTTCCGGTTGAAATTTGCTGACCATTATAATAAAAAATCCAAGTGCCGCTGTCATAACTAAAACTTATATGTTGCCATTCATTTAAAATAAGATTTTGATTTACATTAATTGCCCCAGAATCAGCAATACCAATATTAATAGCAGGAGTAGAATTAATACCTACATACAAACGATTACCACCATTTTGATGACCAAATAACATACTATTTGATGGAATTGCTCCTGTCGGCTTCACCCATAAAGAGACTGTTCCTTTTGTAGAACCAAAATTATCTGTGCCTACAGATACAACATCATCACTCCCATCAAAATACAAACATCTACCAAACTTGCACTCTGATTCTGGTTTCCAAGTAGCGCCTGTTATAGTCCCGTCATTATTGTTTGGCGTTTGATCGTATGTTGTACTTCCATACCCCTCATCAAAATTCCAATAAGCAACCGGCCCTGGACCTTGTTCTTCTGAAGCTGGCGTCCCAGCAGACTGATCTGATTGATTTAGCGTGATATTATCCTCCCTGACCCAAACATATATTTCCTGAAATTTCCAAGGTGTAAGCCCGAGTCCGCTCTCTTCAGGTGAAGTATTATTCATAGTACTATTATAATTTGAACCATTCCATTCTAACTGATTAATTCCATGTCCACCCAAACCACCTAAATACATATAAGAATCATGGTCCGTAGTATTGTATTCCCCGTTAATAATTTGCCGCCAGCTATTACCATAACCACGAAGCATTCTAGCTAAAGTCTGAAACTGTACATCTTGATTTCCATCTATGTCATGAAATTTCACATCAGGATTTGGTGAATCTGGCTCATCATGCACCCAATCAAAATACCAACTAAAAGTTTGTGACATTAAAGCTGTCTCAGTGGTCGTACCTGTTTCTGATAAATTCCAATTTTGCGCTTCAATTATCATATTATTAAAAGGAATATTATTAGATATTTCAACATTCGTACCTGTATTTCTAGTCACTGATGTAGCTGAAGTACATAAACCATCATAAACTTTTATCCAACCACCCAAATCTTTTGTCATATTGCAAGTAACCTCAAATTTATCAGCTTTATTACCTGTTGATGTAATGTAATACTGTCCATCCCCACTACTATCACCATGTTCCAAAATACTGCGGCATGAAATGCTTGGGTATTCGGTCGTGCCAATATTTATTTCACCATTATCAGCTGAAGAATTTCCATAATAAAGATAAATTGTACTGCCTGAAGTCGGTATATTATCAACCATTACCCAAACTGCAGTATCAGAATCATTACAATCATATTCAGTATCGCCGTCAATAAAAAATGGCAAAAGATCTCCGTTTACATTAGTGATTCTTAAATCATCACAATCTGTTTGCATCTTATCTGCAGTTATCAAAGTAGCAGTATCAACTGCAACTTTTACATATTGATTGGTTACGTCTGTACTTGAGCTATTAGTAAGCGCTGAGCTTTGGCGATAATACCACGTTTCATCAAACCATCCAGCCTCTACCTCTTGACCCTGATTTCTAAAAATAATAAAAGATGCTGCTAGAACAACTATAACTACTGCTAGTATTGCCAAAATAGAATTCTTCTTTTGTCTTAATAATTTATTCATCTTTATTTATATGTTTGATATGACATTTAAATCTTATCAGTCCTATTCCCTATCTAAAACTGACTCCACAATTTCTTCTACACCTAAAACACGTCCCTCAGGAACATCCTGCATATTCATATACCAACCAGTAATCAATACTCCTAACATCATAATAAATAATCCCATCGCAAGTATTGTCAGAATACTATAACTCTTTTTGTACTTACCCATAATAATTGGCTGGTATTTCCCAACTTTATGCAATGACAAAATAGACCGCGACTGATGCAATCTCGCCTTAGTTCTATTTTTATTTTTGATATTTTTACTAATCATCTAAATTATTCCAAAATAAATTTTTGTATTTCTTTTTTTTCTTGCCAGACAGGGATTAAATCTTGACAGTATTTTTTATAATCCTCTATTTTATTAAATTTATCTAAAACTATATTCTCCTTATTATTTAATTTTAAAAATTCTTGATAATTTGACCATGGATAATTTTCTACTTTCGCAATTTTATGAATTTCTGAGTTCATATGAATATATGCCGATAACCAAATAAGATATTCATCTGAATTTATATGTATAGCTTTAAATCGTCCTTGAAATAAACTGCCTGAACGCTTATTTCTAATATTAAAATAATTAGTATAACTAGTACTTAAACGATGCATGAATTTACTTATCCCTGCATCTTCAAGCTGTTTAATAATAAAATGAAAATGATTAGGTAATAAATTATAAGCAAATATATCAATCAATTTTTGTGCAGGAGCAGGAGTTGAGCTCCTGTAATTACAGGAGCTCAACTCCTGCTTACGCAAACTACCAATAACATTTATATTATTAAATTCACGCAAACCTAACAAAAATCTTTCATAATCTTTTTTATCTATAAAAGTTTGGCGTCTATCTACTCCACGATTATAAATATGATAATAATTATTATTAACAAAATTTATTTTCCTCACACGCCTTCCCCTCCCTGTAAATCATTGCCGGTTGGTTGTAGAGTGTCTATATCAGTAACTTCTTCAGTATTTATTTCCGAGTTAGATATTTCTGTATCATTTACCCCGCCTTGCAAATCAATTACTCCTTGATCATTAGATTGATCAGAATTAACTTCACTTGTGTCACCATCACCTTCTCCGAGATCATCTTGTTCTACTATTGCTTCCGTAGAGGTGCTAGTATCATCTTCAATAATAACCTGCCCGCCATAGACTGAGCCGTCAGGCGATGGCAGGCGGGCATCTGTTGTTGAAGTAGCGGTGGAAGTACCAATTTGATCATCAATGTCAGCTTCGTTATTATCGTCATCTTCTACAACTGGGATATAAACATATTCTACTTGTGCTATTGGCTCTTCATCCTCTGGCTCTTCAATCAAAATTGTGGTTGTGGCAGTGGACGACGAAAATATATCGCTATAATCAACTGCTAAATATCCTTGTTGATTGATACTATAATTAAAACTCGGTTGGATCAAAAGTTCAGTGGTTGATTTGGCGATACCAATCACCTGAACATGCGCGCCATCTTCTTGAGCTTCCTGATAAGTAATCGTCCTTGATATTTTTACTATAGCTTCATCAGTAATTTCTTCTGCGCCTGCTACAGCTCCTTGCGATAAATCATCAGCCTGATCAATTAAATCATCAGTCTCACCAATCAAATCTGCTAATTCTTGGTCTTCCATGTTTTCCAATTCTTTAGCCCTGCTTATTTCGTCATTTAAACTTAAGAAATACCTGTTACCCGGAATCAAATTTTCATAACCCTTCACTACACCACTAATTGCTACTTTAACCATTTTAAATTGCTCATAAAACTCATCATCATTTTCTATTGGAATAATTGCGTCACTTGAAGTTGGCGTACTAGTTGAATTTAATCCGCTATTATCCGCTAATAATCTGTGTGAATCATATAAATCCTTCAAGGATTTAGGCATATTAGCAATATCTTCTTCACTTAACGATGTAAATGACTTAATACCTACTGCAATACCAACTGCTGGCCTAAAATCATAATCATTAGCCCAAGTAGTCTGTACAGTATTGTCATCAACAACTGCTACTGCATCCCCTAATTCTAATCCGTGAAAATCTGTACCCAATCCGTGAGAATCAGTGCTTAACCAAAACCAACTAGTAATAGCGCCCGACAAATCAATATCTCCATCAATTATAATATCTCCTTTAACCAATACCCGACCGGTAAATTCTGCATCAACCACTTGGATACTACCAGTAAATACTGCGGAACCCCGCACTTCAATATTTGCTAATTCTTCATATTCTATCACTACAATTTGAGTATTGTTTGTATTATTTATCACAGTAATCTGCCCGTCGTCGTCTTCATCAATAACATCGTCAGTAGAAGTTGAGGTAGATGTACTAGTTTCCTGTTCATCTACTTCCAACTGAATATTATTATTTATATTAAGCAGAACCGATACATATCCAATCTCTTGATCACCAACATAATCTTCCAACGCAATGCCCAAAGTACCAGCTGCTTCATCAACAGCTCTCATAGCGGCGCCTGGAATAGTAGCTGAAGTAGTTAACAATTCACCTCGCTTAATTTCCCCGTTTTCAGTAGTAACTTTTACCGGAGCTGTACCGGTTAAGACTACTGGCTGACCATGATCGCCAAATTGATCATATTTCAAAATGCCAGCCGGTGCAGTAGAGATTATGCCAAGAATCTGATTGGAATTACCTTCAAAGCTAAGCCTGGCCATAAATAATTTTTCTGATTCATTATCAGTATATTTACTATTTACAACAACTACATCCCCAGGAGCGGCTTCAAATTCAAACACGCTCATTTCCTCAGCAAAGTCACCTTGTGTCCAAGCAGTGCCACCGGATAAATAAGCAACACCGTCAACTTCTATATCACCAGCAATATATACGTCTGAAGATGTAGAAATGGCAGATTGCCCTGGAGTACCATCGCCAAACTTAGTATAAGCAGCTGTTGAAGTAGTACCGACGGCGATAGAACCTTCAACTGCTAATTGCACCACTTCATCATTAGTTTGATTTTCAAACACTACTGTAGTAGTCGCAGTATTATTAACATCAATAGTCAAATTAGTGCCAGTTGCCACTAAATTCCTGACTTTATAAGTAACACCAGAAACGCCTAAATCTATAGTATCACCATTTACACCCATGGTTATGGTATTAGCTCCTTGCCCGGAAATTGTGGAAGATTCTTCAAATACCAAATTGGAAGCTGAGCCAACCGCGCCGATATAAACATCATTACCCGAAGTGCCTATTTCCACATTACCGGCATTTGTTGTAATAGCAGCATTAGATCCATTGTGAGCTAATTGCAAATAATCAGTGCCAGCTGAATCATATACTCGTAATTGATTTGAATCATTAAATACAAATACCTCAGTACCATTATTTTCTAATACCAAAATATCACCAGTACTTTGTTGATTGATAGTCAGCGCATCTGAAGACGAATTTGCAGTCAAGGTTGTTACGCCGGCATCAGCCACCTGAAATCTAACTGTACCAGCATCTTGAACTTGAAAATTACCAGTACCTTGAATATCTACTACAAAATTATTGGTAGAAGTAAGGTCCCAAGAAACAGTGCCGTCATCTACCGTAATAGTACGCTCACCTGAATCAGTATTATAAGCCGTATCAAGCGATCCGCCGCCACCGCCAGCCGTCAAATCAGTTTCACTGCCAGAATCATCCATGAAATATAGTTTGGAATCAGATGACTTCACATAAATTTTACCGTAATTAGCACTTTGAGTAGGCGCAGTTGTTTCCCGAAATGAAGTAACGCCCTCTATTGTAAGTAATTCATCAGGAGTGGTGGTACCAATACCAACATTACCTGAAGAATTTACAATAAATCTATCACCATCATTCTGAGCTAATGAAGACACCATAAAATCACCAACTACCTCTAAATTAGCATCAGCATATAGATCTCCTATTCCTACTTCTCCGCCATAACCAATGTTTAAAATATTTTGATTTACATAAGAAGAAAAATCATCATTCATACTACTAATACTCAAAACATTGGAATTTGAACGAATATCAAAAGATTGACGACCACTAGTTGCTCCAGAATCTCTTACTTGCAAAGCTCCATAATTTGAACCAGTGGCTCTAATCTCAGCATCTGCTTGATTTACTTCCAAAGAAGCGTCTGGCGTCATCGTGCCAATACCAACTCTATCATACTCATTTATATACAATACGCTAGCGCCAGTAGAAGAAGCGATATTGAGCATGGCAGTGCCAGCTGTACCTTGAAGAGCTAGAGTTTGTAGAGGGGAAGTAGTGGCAATACCAACATTACCGCCGGATGCTAAAGTCATAATATTAGAACCACCTACTGCCATGTTTAAATCCCCACTTCCAACATCAATATTACCATTAGTCTGATCGTGCCAAAATTTAAGATAATCTGAAGTTGAACCGGCATCAGCTGATTGAATATAAAGAGTGGGATTGGTAGAAACGGCATGGCCAAAATTAGTGCCTCTGTCACTATCTTCAATAATAATAATATTGCCGCTTTGAGAACTGCTACCCACATCTACGGTTAAAAGCAAGGCATTATTAGTCTGAGCGGTATTCCATGTAACACGCGCTGTTTCAGAACCTCCAAATATTACAGATTCACCAGAATATACCTGCATATCAGTGTTAAGTTGAACGCCTGTGCCTGAACCGCTGAAAAGTGCCGGACCGTCCACTTCTAATTCATCCTCAACATACAAATCACCGTCTCCATCCATCCAATTCATTGTGCCTGCATTGCCTATTCTTGCTATTCCTCCTTGAACATCTAAAGTATAGCTGGGACTCGCCGTCCCAATCCCCACCCTATCATTAAAACTATCTACAAACAAAGTATTAGTATCAACAACTAAATCAGTGGCTAGGGTAGTAGTAGCATCTACAAACATAGTAGAACTAGCATATAAATCATCTTTGACCCAGACAGCTAATGTTGTTGATGGAGTAATTACTGACTCGCCATAAGTAGTATCATAAGTCCAATTAGAACCTGAACCTCCAATAACATTCAAAGTATTGCTGCTCCATGAAAGACCAGTGCCAGCAGTGATTCTGTTTGAAGGAGTATCATAGAAAGTGTTCCAATTGGTAGAGGAAGCAGTCAATACCATGGAATAGTCAGTGGCTGGTTGAATGTTATCACCTGATATAGTAAGACCATTTGATGCAGTAGCATTGGTGTAAGTGCCAAAGTCTATGGCAGTGCCACTCCAAGTAGCATTAGTAATATCTCCTGCAGTAGATATATCTATTCCTGAAGATTGCAGAGAGAAAGTGCCTGAACCTGC
>DAOUWZ010000025.1 GCA_030666865.1 bacterium
AATCCGCCACAATGAAATATTTCTAGTTCCTACCAGCCAAAATACCCCCAGCGCCAAAAACAACTTAACAGAATAATATGTTGTTAAAGAAGGTTCAATAGACCAAACCCAACTTAAAGCAGAAAATGAAACAAAAATTATCAACCCAAGAGGAAATAAATTATTTCTGACTGACATTTCCCGCTGGCTGAAATAATCTTTTTTATTTTCCAACCACCAAATAAATAATTTTAATAATAAAAGAACAACCAAAACTATTTCTGAAACATACAAAACCACACTGGCTGTTTCAAAATATTGATTATTTAACTCTCCTTGAATAAAAAAATACCTGGTTTGCCAAGGCAATAAAAATAACCACAAATAAAAACCATATTCAATTATTGATTCGATTGTTGTTTTAATTTTTTTAACCATATTTTTTTATACTTAAGTCTATTATCATCCTGCCCGTGAAATTTAAGCATTTTATCATTCATTATTACCCTGGAGTCTTTATTTACCATTTGCTTCAAATTGGCTGGTAGAATTTTTAATTGTATTCTCTTAAATACCTTTTCAAAAACTGACAAACTTAGCGGAAAAAATAATTTAGAAAAAATTATTGATTCAACAAACCTGTCACCAGATATGTTATGCGGTAGATAATGCGGTAAATTATTTTTTATCCAACTATTCGCTTTTAAAAATTTTTCATAAATTTTATCTTGATTGTAAATTGGTATCAATTGCGTAATCCAATAAGTCAAATAAACATCTTGCTGGTCAATTTTTATATCAGTAATATTCAAATTATCACTGCTTAGAAAAAATGTTAAACAAATAGTGTCTTTTTTATCACCTTTATCGTACGGACGCAATTTTAATATTTTGATAAAGCTTTGCAGCCAAAATCTAGTCAGCCAAATTCTTCCCGGGGCGGTAATAATAAAAAAATCTATATCACTGGCTTCACGCACATTATAATAGCCCAAAGAATTGCAAACGGCTACCATTTTTACGCTGGGAAGCAATCTGAATAGTTTAGCAAATTTTTTCGCCCGGGCAATCTTTTTTTCGGCAATCAGGCTTCTTAGCTGGCGAGTCTGGATATGCCTGGTATTATCTCCTAAAAAATAATACCCTGATTTTTCTTGAATAGTAAAATTGTTAACATTAATATTAATATCATCTTGCCATTGCCAAGTTTCCAGCTCAACTCTGGTCAAGGGATATTCAAAAATATCAAAATATGCCAGGGTTTTAATATTGTTTTGGATATTCATAATTAATAAATACTATATATATAATAACAAAATTCCACTCTTAACAAAAAGCGGAACAATGCGCCTAATTGATATTATTACTTTAACATTTTCTTTAAATACTGGCCGGTATAACTCTTTTTTATTTGGGCAATATCTTTCGGAGTGCCTTCAGCTACAATTTGACCGCCTTTATCTCCTCCGTCAGGCCCGAGATCAATTATCCAATCACATGATTTGATAACATCAAGATTATGCTCAATAATCAAAACTGAATTACCCTTATCAACCAATTTATCTAAAACACTTAAAAGTCTTTTGACATCATCAAAATGCAGACCCGTAGTAGGTTCATCAAGAATGTATAATGTCTTGCCAGTTGCTCTGCGTGAAAGTTCAGTAGCTAATTTTACCCGCTGCGCTTCTCCACCAGAAAGTGTCGTAGCTGACTGACCTAAATGAATATAACCAAGTCCAACATCGTTTAAAGTTTTCAACTTATCGTGTATAGCTGGAATGTTGGCAAAAAAATTCTTTGCCTCTTCAACTGTCATGTTGAGGACGTCAGCGATATTTTTCCCATGATAATGAATTTCTAAAGCCTGAGTATTATATCTTTGACCATGACACTCTTCGCACTCAACATATACATTTGGCAAAAAATGCATCTCAATTTTTACCATGCCGTCACCTTGACAAGCTTCACAACGACCGCCTTTTACATTGAATGAAAACCTTCCTGGGGTATAACCGCGCATCTTAGCTTCTGGTAATTGTGAAAATAATTCACGAATTGGCGTAAATACGCCGGTATAAGTAGCCGGATTGGAACGTGGAGTTCTGCCAATTGGCGATTGATCAATATTTATAACTTTATCCAAATTTTCCAAGCCTTTAATCTCCCTGTGCTCGCCTGGCAAATCTTTAGCTCGATAAAAATAGTGAGTCAGCGCCTTAGCTAAAATATCTTTCATCAAGGTTGATTTACCGCTTCCAGAAACGCCAGTTATAGAGACTAGCTTGCCCAAAGGAATAGAAACATCAATATTTTTCAAATTATGCTCACGAGCTCCTATCACTTTAATATTTTTCCCATTTCCTTTGCGAAAATTCTTTGGTGCTGGTATCTTTTCCCTGCCAGCTAAATACTTTCCTGTCAGCGAATTCTTATTCTTTTTAATATCACTAGGAGTGCCAACGGCAATTATTTCTCCACCATGTTCACCAGCTCCAGGTCCGATATCTACTACCCAATCAGCTGCTAATATAGTATCTTCATCATGTTCAACTACAATCACAGTATTACCTAGATCTCTTAACTCCTGCAGTGTTTTAATTAATTTGTGATTATCTTTTTGATGCAAGCCGATTGATGGCTCATCAAGAATATATACAACTCCAACTAAAGCCGAACCGATTTGCGTTGCCAAACGAATACGCTGCGCTTCTCCACCAGAAAGAGTTGAAGCAGTTCGATCAAGAGTAATATATTCAAGCCCTACATTTTGCAAAAATTCCAACCTAGCCACAATTTCTTTCAAAATCTGCTTAGAAATTTTCTTATCACGTTCGGTTAATAAAGATTTACCATTATTAGCAATAAGTTTTTTGAAAAAAATATAAGCATCTTTGATGGTCATAATAGTAACTTCACTAATATTTTTTTCAACTACTGTTACTGATAATGATTCATTGTTCAATCTCTTTCCTTCACAGGTAGGACAAGTTAAAACCCTCATATAACGCTCAATTTCACTCCGGACATAATCTGATTCGGTCTCCCTGTGCCTTCTTTCTAGATTTGGAATAACTCCTTCAAAATGCGTAGCTATTTCGCCAGAAAAAGTTTGACTATCATATTCCAATTTATATTTTTTATCACCAGTGCCATACAAAATAATATCCAAATGACTTTTCTTCAATTCACTGACTGACTGATTCAAAGAAAAACCATATTTTTTGGCAACCTGTTCTAGAATTCTTTGAAACCATGTCTGATTCGCGCTAGTTCTGGACCAAGGTCTAATAGCGCCTTGAGCAATTGTTAATTTCTTATTGGGAATAACTAAATCTTCATCTACTTCCAATTTTGTTCCCAAACCGGTACAATCGGCGCAAGCGCCATGCGGAGAATTGAATGAAAAATTTCTCGGCTCAATCAAGGCTAAACTGATATTACAATAAGGACAAGATAAATGCTCAGAAAAAATAAACTCTTCATTAGAGCCATCCAAACCAATAACCACAAACCCATCCCCCAAATCAAGAGCGGTCTCCAAACTTTCAAACAATCTATTTTGTTCATCTTTATCTTTTGAAATAGATACTCGATCAACAACTACTTCTATACTGTGAGATTTCTTTTTATCCAAATCCAAATCAAGCGCTTCTTCAATTGGCATAATATTCTTATCAACCCGAACTCTGACATAGCCAGCCTTATGAATTTTTTCAAAAACACTGCGATGCTCACCTTTTTTGTCACGGATAATAGGCGCAAATAAAATAATACCCGTCTCCTCGGGAAGATTTTTTACTTTCTCATAAATTTGCTGTTTAGTTTGTTTAGTCACAACATGATTACATTTTGGACAATGTGCTATGCCAATACGAGCATAAAGCAATCTCAAATAATCATATATTTCTGTAACTGTACCAACGGTTGAACGAGGATTATGAGACACGCTTCTTTGATCAATAGAAATTGCCGGGGACAAACCTTCAATCAAATCAACATCTGGCTTATCCATTAAGCCTAAAAATTGTCTTGCATAAGATGATAAACTTTCAACATAACGCCTTTGCCCTTCCGCATAAACAGTATCAAAGGCCAAGGAAGATTTTCCACTTCCTGACAGTCCGGTTACCACGACAAATTTATCCCGAGGCAAATCAACATTAATATTTTTAAGATTATGTACTCTAGCACCACGAATAACAATTTTCTGTTCTATTTTTTTATTAGCTTTATTATTCTTAGGCATAAATATATAAAAAATAAATAATAAAAGTCAAAAATTAGTTTACTACAAAATTAACAACTAGTCAAGAAATAAACACCCCTGTCCAAAATGGACAAGGGTATAATTTAAAGTTTGGCAAATTCCCTAAATATTTGATCAATTTCATCATCATTTATATCGCCTTTACTTGATATAAATGGCCCGCCAGTACAAAAATTTGGTTTTGGCAATACTTCTTCAATTTCCTTTCTGGAAATTTTCAAATAAAAAACTTTTCTGTCAAGAGGGTGAAGCTCACCCGTCTTTATTGCTGCCAAAACTTCTTCTTTAGTTAATACTCTATCATTCATAATCTTCCTTCCTTGATTGTTAAAAAACATTTAAATAATTATAATCTAGTATAATCTTTTTGTCCAGACTGCTATAATACCAACATGAAAATAACAAACAAAACTATACAAATAAGCTTGAATCCTGGTTGCTATATGTTTAAAAATAAAAACAATCAGATAATTTATGTTGGAAAAGCAAAAAACCTAAAAAAAAGGGTGCTATCATATTTTCGCGCTAATACTAATCTTACTGCTTCAAAAAAACAAATGATTCAAGAAATAGTTGATATTGAAACTATAATTGTCATGAATGAAATTGAGGCTCTACTTTTGGAAGTCAATCTAATAAAAAAATACAAGCCAAAGTATAATGTGATAATGAAAGACGATAAAAATTTTAGTTATTTAAAAATTACCAACGAACCATTCCCTAAACTTGAAATATCAAAAAATATTCAAAATGATGGCGCCAAATATTTCGGTCCGTACTTATCCGCCGGCTCATTGAAGAATATTTATAAATTTATTAACAAAATTTTTCCAAGCAGAAATTGTAAAAAAGATTTATCATCACTACCTAAAGGCAAAATATGTATTGAATACAACATGGAAAGATGTCTGGGTCCATGCGAAAAATTATGTACCATAAATGAATATAAGCAAGTTATTGATCAGATAAATAAATTTCTAAATGGGGATACTAAAAATATTTTAGTGGATTTAAAAACGAAAATGAATGCTTATGCAAAAAATAAACAATTTGAAAAAGCAGCCATCTATCGAGATAGAGTAAAAGATATTGAAAGGATGAACGCCAAACAAGTTGTTGTAAGCACTCAAAACAAAAATCAAGATATTATAAATTTATATCAATTCCAAAAATACAATATCATAAATGTATTACGCATCCGAACTGGGAAACTGCTTAATAACATAAATATTCAAATAAAAACAAAAAATTTAAACAAAAAAGAAATCCTGACTGATTTTATCAAACAATATTATAAATCAAATCTTGAATTACCGAAGGAAATTATTACTCCATTTGTATTAAATATCTCAGAAAATAAATTAGAATTATTGATAAAAAATAAAATCAAGCTGTCATCCAAAACAAAAGGTGATTATAAAAAATTGTTGAATTTAAGTTTATTGAATGCGCAAAATCATTTCCAAAAAATTATTCCAAAATTTACCGTGATGGAAAAAGAAAATATTATTACTTTAAATAAATTACAAAAAGCATTAAACGTAAAGAATTACCTACATAGAATTGAATGCTATGATATTTCAAATATTCAGGGACAACATGCAGTAGGATCAATGATAGTTTTTACTGACGGGCAAATTGACAAAAAAGAATATAAAAAATTTAAAATCAAATATACCAAAAAAATAAATGATTTCGCGATGTTATCTGAAATAATTGGTAGAAGATTTAACAATCATCCCGAATGGCAAAAACCTGAATTAATAATAATAGATGGCGGCAAAGGACAGTTGAACGCGGTACTCAAAACATTAAAAAAAATAGCTAAAGAGATAAATGTTATTTCTTTAGCTAAAAAGAAAGAAGAAATATTTCTGCCAAACAAAAAAACTGCTCTGAAACTAAAAACTGGATCAAATGAATTTTATCTAATTCAAAAAATTAGAGATGAAGCTCATAGATTTGCTATCAACTACTATAAAAAACTGCATAAAAGAGAACAAACAAAAACTATTCTCAACGATATTCCAGGAATCGGATCCATATACCAAAAAAAACTATTAAAGCAATTTAAAACAATCAATAATATCAAAAAGGCTGATATTGAAAAGATAAGCAAAATAACAGGAAAAAAACTAGCTAAAAATATAAAAAACAAATTTCAAAGCCAAGATTGACAAATATACCCACACCTGTTAGAATAGCAAGTGAGGTAGATTCCTACCTGCTTTTTTATCTTAAAATAATGGAAAAAATACTACCAATAATTCAAATTGTAATATCTGTTCTGCTTATAATTGTTGTTTTATTGCAAGAAAGAGGTACTGGGGCTGGCGCAATTTTTGGCGGAGGAAGTCAAGTTTTTCGAGCAAAGAGAGGGCCAGAAAAAACACTTCATTATATTACTATATTTTTAGGAATTGCTTTCTTTGCTACAGCTTTTTATCAAACATTTCTTACAAAATAATCTCTTGATAATAAATTTATAAATATACTAGCTTCTATTTACAGTGGAATTTTCTTGGTTGAAAAATAAATCATCTCAGGCATTGACAAAGGTAAAAAATATGCTTCCTTATCAAAGGAGCTCTGAAAATGGCAATGGTAACGGTAAAATCATAAAAAAATATGATTCCAATTTAGTATTTTCGCTTTCTCAAACAAGAATACCGAGATTAAAACAGCTAAAATATATATTTAGATTTTTTTCTAATAAAGAGAAGCTTGAAACAAAAATTGTTGCTGGAGTATGTATTATTAGCTTGTTACTATTTTCTTTTAGTTTTGTTTGGCGTCATACCGAAGCAGCGCCAACCAAAGGAGGTAGCTACACAGAGGCTACTATAGGTGTTCCGCAATATATAAATCCGATATTAGCTAGCTCCAATGATATTGATGTTGACCTTACTAAACTAGTATATTCGGGTCTTTTAAAATATAACCAGCGGCTTGAACTTGAACCAGATATGGCTGAAAATTTTCAAATATCGAGCGATCAAAAAATATATACTTTTAAATTAAAATCATCACTTAAATGGCACGATGGTGAAAAAATTACAGCTGAAGACATTGCCTTTACTATAGAAACAATCCAAAATCCACTATACGCATCGCCTTTAGAGCCGTCTTTCCGCGGAGTAATTGTAAAACAGCTTGATGATTTAACCGTCCAATTTATATTGAACAAACCTTTTGCGCCATTTTTACATAGTTTAAATATTGGCATTATTCCTAAACATATCTGGGAAACTATCCCGGCGCAAAATTTCAAACTGGCAGAATTGAATCTTAAGCCGATTGGATCTGGTATGTGGAAATTTGACAGTCTAAAAAAAGATAAAGAAGGTAATTTAATATCATATTCATTGAAGCCGTTTTCTGATTTTTATGGAACCAAGCCTTATCTTAAACATTTTAACTTCAAATTTTACTCGTCACCTGAAGCTGCTACTCAGTCTTTGTTGGATAAAAATGTTGACGGATTAAGTTTTTTATCAAAAGAAAAGAAGCAAATTTTAAACAAAAAAGACATATCAATTTATAATCTTCATTTGCCTCAATATACAGCAATTTTTATAAATCAAAATAAAAACGAATTTTTGCAAGATAAAAATATCAGATTAGCTCTAGCAACGAGTATTAGTAAACAAAAAATAGTGTTGGATATATTTCACGGCGAAGCAGATGTTATTGAAGGGCCATTACTACCCGGCTTACCTGGATTTGATGCGAGCTTCAAACCATACAATTTTGATAAAAATGAATCTATCAAAATTCTTGAGGAAGCAGGTTGGAAACTAATAACGGAACAGACTTATCGACAAAAAAATGAAAAAATACTCGAAGTTACTTTGACAACTGTTGATACAGAGGAAAATATCAAAACCTCTGAATTAATCAAAAATTTTTGGGAAAATATTGGAATCAAAGTCAATTTAAACATTGCGCCTGTTAGTAATATTCAAAAAAGAATAATAAAACCGAGAAATTACGAAATGCTGCTATTTGGTGAAATACTTGGATCTGACCCTGATTTATTCCCGTTTTGGCATTCTTCACAAAATAAAAATCCTGGCTTAAATTTAACAGACTTTTCCAATAAAAAAGCTGATGCTCTGCTTGAACAAGCTAGACAAACTATTGATATAAATGAAAGAACTACCAAATACAAAGAATTTCAGGAAATAATTTCAGAAAACATTCCGGCTATTTTCCTTTTTCAACCCACTTATTCTTATCCTTTATCAAAAAAATTGAAAGGATTTGAGTTGAATCGTATAAATATTACCTCTGATAGATTACTAGGAAATGAAAAATGGCACACCAAAACCAGAAGACGCTGGAAATAAATCTAATCATAACAAAGTCTTTCATCTAATTTATATACTTAAATATATATAATCCAACTCACCAGAACAAAACAAATAGAAAGATTCTATGCTTTATTTGTTTTGATTATCAAGAAGATGTGGCGGAATTGGTGAACCTGCCCGCCAGTGCCGGCTGCCGGAGTAGTGCCTGCCTGCCCGAGGTGAGCCTCGTGCTCAGACTCGAGGAGCAGGCAGGAAATTGGTAGACAACTAAGATAAATAGCGGGTGAGTGGTGAAATTGGTAGACACGCTAGCTTCAGGAGCTAGTGGGAGCAATCCCATGTGGGTTCGAGTCCCACCTCGCCCACCATTTATCTTAGTTAAGTCCCGCAGCCGCGGGATAGTCGCAAGACTATGGGAGTTCAAATCTCCCCTCCGGCACCATGCTTATTAAATTATTATTATAAATATATAATAAAAAATAAATTTAAAATTAATAAAGAATAAAATGAGAAAAATAGATCTACAAGATACGACTAGTAATTTATTAGGACAGTCTAGTAATATTGGTACTGATAAAAAAAGAAAATTTATGAAAAAAACTAAGAAGAAAATTTATGAAAAAAATATAAATCCTCAAAAAAAGGATATGGATACACAAAAAAAACAAACTACCAAATACCACCAATCAAAACATAATACTTCCCGCTTAACTGATATTAAAGGCAAAAAACCAACGAAAATTCTTGCCACTAAACTGGTTAAATCTGAAAAAACGCTAAAAATTATTCCCTTAGGCGGACAAGAAGAAGTCGGCAGGAATATGACAATTTTTGAATATGGTGATGACATTATAATTCTTGATATTGGTATTCAATTTCCTGAAGAAGATATGCCTGGAATTGATTATATTATTCCTAACATCTCTTATTTAAAGGGAAAAGAAAAACGTATTCGTGGCGTAATATTTAGCCACGGTCATCTTGACCATATCGGCGCTGCGCCAATGATACTTGAACAACTAGGCAATCCATTGATAGCTGGTCGGGACCTCACTTTGTCACTGATAAAACATCGTCAAGAAGATTATAAAAAAGGCACAGCCAAAAACTTAAAAACTTTGTCTATCAAAAATATCAACCAAAAATTATCGTTTGGCGCTTTTAAAATAGGTTTTTTTGCAGTTGAGCATTCAATTATGGACGCAGTTGGCGTCACTATTGAAACAAAAGAAGGTACTGTCGTTCATCCTGGCGACTGGGCTATAGAAAAAAATCCTATTCACGGCAAGCCATTGGTATATGATCATTTAAGTAAAGTAAAAAGACCTTCTATACTTATGTTAGAAAGCTTAGGAGTTTCCTATACTAAAGAGCGCGTACCAGAAGCTGTCATGCATAAAAACTTACAAAAATTGATAAGAGAAGCGCCGGCTAAAACTATCATTGCTACTTTTTCATCACAAATAGAAAGAGTCAAACAAATAATTGAATACGCAGATAAAATAAACAAAAAAGTTGCTCTTGACGGTTATAGTATGAAAATGAATATGAAAGTTGCTGAAGAATTGGGATATGTAAAAGTCAAAAAAAATACTATGATAAATATCTCGCAAATATCGAATCATCCTGATAAAAATGTAATTGTCATTTGTACTGGAGCTCAAGGAGAACGTCAAGCTGTCTTACAAAGAATTATCCAAGGATCACACAAATATATTAAAGTTCAAAAAAATGATACTATTGTATTTTCCTCATCGGTCATTCCTGGCAATGAAAGAAGTATTCAAAGACTAAAAGATAACATGTATAGATTGAGTGATAATGTAATTCATTCAGATATTATGGATGTGCATACTGGCGGTCATAGCACACAGGCAGATATTATTGAGATGATAAAACAAATAAAACCCAACTATCTTCTCCCAGTTTATGCCAACCACTATATGTTAAAAGAGACTGAAAAACTTGCCATTAAACAAGGTTTTGACAAAAATAAAATAGCAGTGCTTGATAATGGTTCAATATTTGAATTCCATAACAATAAAATGAAAGTTAAACACGGCACTATCAATACTGATTATGTCTTTGTAGATGGATTAGGCGTTGGCGATATATCACACGTCGTCTTGAGAGACAGACAAGTTATGTCTGATGAAGGCATGCTAGTAGTAATTGCTACTATAGATTCAAAAACTGGAAAGCAAATCGGCAATCCTGATATCATTTCCCGTGGTTTTATTTATATGAAAGAAAACAAACAGCTTGTTGAAGACACAAGAAAAAAAGCCAGAATTATCCTAAAAGATAAAGACCCAAGAACAGCTGCTAATCAAAATTATCTTAAAGAAAAGCTAAGAAATGATTTGGGTAAATTCTTATTCCAAAAAACTGAACGCCGACCATTGATTTTACCTGTTATTATAGAAGTCTAAATGTAGATTTTATGATAATCTCGAACAAAGTTGAGGAATGATTATTGAAGTGTAATATAAACTCATCATAAAAATCCGTCCCGCGTACGCGGGACGGATTTTTGATTTGCCGTAATTATTCACTTTTATAAAAAATACATAAAGACTATAATAAAAATATAAGTTTATTAACAAACCTATACAAGGAGATATAATGGAAATTATACTAAAACAAATCAAGAATACATTTGTATTTAAATTAATCGGAAATCTAACTTATTCTGAAAAAGATAAAATTGAAAGTGAACTTTGGGAATTGTTCGTAAATCATACTCCTTCACAATTCAATTTCATATTTGATATGAAATCAGTTGATATCATTGATACCACTGGTGTTGGCAGACTTATCAAGTATCTAAAAATTGCTACTTCCCATCAGGGCGACCTGATACTCGCCAACCTAAACTCTGAACCGCTGACTTTTCTAAAAAAATGCCGATTAATAAAATATTTCGTAATTTACGATTCAGTTAATCAGGCAGTAGATCACTTCCAAAGTATACTTCCAAAATTGGCCTAATAAAAACCTTCTGAAACAGAAGGTTTTTAACTTTTTTGATTAAAATTAGCAATAATCCATTGACCAAAACCGCTAAAAATGATAATTTTATTACATAACTAAATAAAATTATGACAAATAAAAAATATCTATTTTCTGGAATCAAACCAACTGGCATTCCACATATTGGCAACTATTTAGGCGCGCTTAAACAATGGGTGGAATTACAAGAAAAATATAATTGCGTATATCTCGTAGTTGATTATCATGCTATTACTATTGATATTCTACCTGAAGAGCTGAAAAAAAATTCTTTAATGACTACTAGAATTTTATTGGGGATCGGCATTGACCCTAAAAAATCTATTCTTTCACTGCAATCAAAAATATCTGAGCATACAGAACTGGCTTGGATTTTTAATTGTCTAACACCGGTTGCGGAAATGGAACGCATGACTCAGTACAAAGACAAAGCTAAAGAACATAGCAAAAATATCAATATGGGTTTATTTGACTATCCAGCTTTGATGGCGGCCGACATTTTACTCTATAAAGCCGAAGCCGTACCTGTCGGTGAAGATCAATTGCAACATGTAGAACTAACCAGACTAATCGCTCGTAAATTCAATAATCGCTATGGTCAATATTTTACTGAACCAAAAGCCCTAATTTCAGAAACTAAAAAAATTATGTCTTTAAACAACCCAAATAAAAAGATGAGCAAAGAATTGGGAGAAGCTAGCTATATATCTTTAATTGATACTCCTGAAATTATCAAGAAAAAAATAATGAAAGCTGTCACTGATACATCCTCATCAAAAGAAATGGCACCAGGGGTAAAAAACTTGTTTGATTTGCTTTTATACTTTGATAATAAGACTGCTTATGACAAATTTAGTGAACTATATAAAAAGAGGGAAATAAAATACTCTGATCTCAAAGCAGAAGTAGCTGACGCTGTCATTACCACCCTAAACCCAATTCGGGAAAAAATATTGAGTTATCAAGACAGTGAGGTAGAAAAAATATTAGCTGATGGCGCAGAAAAAGCTAAAGCCGTTGCTACTAAAAACTTGCAAGAGATGAAAGAAAAGATTGGTTTGTTGAAATAGTATGCTTTAAATCATACCTTTCTTATGATTTAAAATTTACATAATAATTTTGACTAATTTTAAATAAATAATCAACGAATTTATATAATAATAGTTATCGAAAATTTATTTTTAATCAAAAGAATTCCCCGTCAGCTTGCTGCGGGG
>DAOUWZ010000043.1 GCA_030666865.1 bacterium
GGCGCTCGGGAAAAACATTTACCCGTAGTTGAAGAACAATCGGATTCAGTAAAAATTAAAGTTGGCGATGTTGCTCACCCAATGGAAGACAAGCATTATATTGAATGGATACAAGTTATCACTAAGGATGGTATGAATTATAAAAAGTTTTTAAATCCATGTGATGCGCCAGAAGCAGAATTTCAAGTAGCCAAAGATAACATTAAATATGTGAGAGAATATTGTAATTTGCATGGGCTCTGGCGGATTAGTTTTTAAAGCATGGGTGTTGATAACAGATTAAGTATAAGTGATTTTAGGATATGGCTAAATATTATCCTATGATTGTTGATTGTAAAGAGTATGGACAAATTTTTGATATTTTTGTAGACTATATACTGTATTTATAAAAAGTATTATTATATTTATTTTATATGGCTACTAAAAAAATTGCAGTAAAAAAGAAAGGTAAGCATTCTGAATCTAAAATAAACAAAACAAGTAGCACAAAAAATAATAAAGGAAAAAAGAAAAATTCTCCTCAAAAAAGGTCAACCGTTGGTTTTGAAGTTGAGCTTTTTATTTTGGATAGAAATGGAAAGATGGTGAATAAGGCAGATCATCTTTTACGTAAGATTGATGAGAAGAAACGGAATCCTAATTCTGGTATTGTAGCCGAGGTTGGTAAAAATCAAATTGAAGTTAATAGTTATCCAGGGCTTGAAAGTGTTGATACTCTTAGTTCATTTTTAGATAATTTAAAATTACTGCTTTATACTGCTGATGAAGAAAATTTAGTTCTATGTCCATTAGCATCGTATCCAGGGAAATTTACGCCTCAGTTAAGGCATAATAAATATAAAGCTGAGTATCGACTGCATGGTCAAAATCGTTTTCGTAATTATGGCAGAGCGATTGGTTTTCATTTGCATTATGAGCTTCCTTGGGGAGTATTTGACAAGAAAAAATTAACTCTAAAAAAATTAATAAATTCTAAAAATAAGGAAAGCTTAATAAACGCTTACAATTTTTTAATAGCTGTAGATCCTGCTATTACAGCTTTTATGCAATCATCTCCTTTTTATCAAGGCAAGCATTTAGCCAAAGATTCGCGTATGTTGATATGGCGTGGTAGTAAAGAGTTGGATTATTCTGAAGGTTTATGGTCCAATTATCCAGATTTTGGCAGTTTACCATGTTATGAACAAACAGTAACAAATCTAATTGATTTAACAGAACAGCGGCATAGAGATTGGAGGAATATTTTGGAAGAAGTCAAAGAAAAAGAGAGTGATATACCCAATTGGAAATCAATACTTGATACCAACTGGACGCCTGTTAAGATAAATGCTCATGGAACATTGGAGCAACGAGGTATGGATATGAATCATATTTTAATATTATTGGCAGTTACTGAAGTCGTTAGAATTATTTTATCTGCCATCCAGGAAAATTATTTAAAAGTAGAATCTTCTGATATAGCCATTAAAGAACCATTTAAATACGAAAAGAAGACTATTTTTATACCACCAGACTCTCATATTAAAAATGTATTGCAAAAGAATTCAGCTTACAAAGGATTTGAGAATGAAGAAGTGTGGTATTATAGCAAGCGTCTTTTATGGCTGGCTAAAATGTTCATTGATAAAAAAGATCTTGATATTTTTGAACCATTAGAAAAGATGATTCAAGATAAGAAGACTGTATCTGATGAAATTATTGATCAAGCAAAAAAGTTGGGTTATAAAGATTTTAACAAAATAATGCCTGCAGATATTGCCGCTCAAATAGCTCTTAGTCATTCACAGCGTTTGTTTCAAGAAATTGTACTGGTTGAAAAATTTATTAAGCAATAAAAGAATATGCCGGCTAGACTAAAATATTTATTATATTTGTTATTTATTATAGTAGTTATAATGGCTACTTTTTTTATTTGGCAGATAATAAATAAGCTAAATACTGTAACAGAAGAAGGTGTTGTTAATGAAAATATTATTGAAGATACAGAGGTTATTGTTGAGATTAAGCCTAATAATACTTACGGAGTATTGATGGCTGAGCAAGGTGTTGCTTCTACTGTAGCTAATGCTATTTTTGAAGCTGCTAGCCTGGTTTATGATTTATCAAAAGTTAGGGTGGGTAGGGAATTAGTTTTGATATATGATGCTAAGACAAATGAACTTAAACAGTTCAGATATCAAATAGATACTGAAGAAGAATTGTTTGTAACTAAGGTTTTAACCCCTCACCCCCCCTTATCAGGGGGGCAAGAGAGTGGTCAAGACAACTCCTCTGATAAAAGGGATATAGGGGATTTAGTTTTTGAGGAAGAAATATCGGAAATTAATGAATGGCAAGCAGAACGCAAGAATATCCCTTATGAAGTCAGAGTAAAAACTTCAGAGGGTACGATAGAATCATCTCTTTATGAATCAGCTATTGCCCAAGGAGTTGATGAGCGGGCAGTAGTTGAACTGGCTAATATTTTTCAATGGTCAATTGATTTCGCTTATCAAGTGCAAGCAGGCGATGCTTACAAATTTATTTATGAAGAAAGGTTTTTGGATGGTGAATATATAATGCCGGGTAGAATATTGGCAGGCAAGTTTATTAATGAAGATAAACCGTATTATGCTTTTTATTTTGATTCAACCCCCCTTAATCCCCCCTTATCAGGGGGGCAAGAGAGTGGTCAAGACAGCCTCCCTAATAAGGGGGAGGCTGGGGGTTTAGCTGATAATGGAAAAAATGAGGCGGCTTATTATGACGAGAATGGAAACAGCGTGCAAAAAATATTTTTGAAAGCGCCGGTAGCTTATAAATATATTTCATCAGGATTTACGACCGGCTTAAGGTATATTCAGGCATTTAATATTTCTACTGGGCATCGGGCTATTGATTATGCCGCGACTTATGGCACGCCTATTCGGAGCGTTGGCGATGGCACCGTAGTTTATGCTGGATGGAAAGGGTCTTATGGTAATTTTGTTAGCGTCAGGCATAATAGCACTTACACTACAAACTATGCTCATATGTCAAAAATTGCCGTTAAATACGGACAACAAGTTAAGCAGAATGAAACTATTGGTTACGTTGGTTCAACTGGCCTATCAACTGGTCCGCATGTGCATTATGAAATGGTAAAAAACGGCGTAAAAATAAATCCATTGCGGGAAATTTTACCACCCGGAGAGCCAATTGTTGAAGAAAACATGGCTAGATTTAATCAGGAAATTGGGGAGTATAAGAAACAGCTTGACTAAAAAGATTTTATTAATTATCTTGGAAAACGGTTATTAAATTGAAATATTTGATAAAATTAAATTTGCGCTTTAAGCTTTGGGCGTATTTTTTATTTACTAAGCTGTCAATTTTGCGACCGTAGGGACCTGTCGCGCGACCGCGGGATCAATTTACGATTGTCAGGATTTTTGATAAAATATATTTATAGATTATTATAATAATTAAATTTTTATTTATGGATTGGATGAATTATTTATCGCAATTTTCTTTAGCAGGAAATAGCGGGCTTGATTATGCTATGGCTTTAGCTTGGTTTGTGGGGTTGTTAATTTTGTTAAAGTTATTTTTGGTTATAATTGTGGCTAGGTTGAAAAAATTGGCGCAAAAAACCAAGACTGATTTTGATGATGTTTTGATTGATATTTTTGTTCATTTGAAACCACCTTTTTATTTATTAGTAGCTTTATTTTTTAGTGTCAAAACTCTTATTATGCCAGACATAGTCAATAAAGTAATAGATGTCTTGTTTATTGCCATAGTTATTTACGAAGTTATTCGGGCGATTGAGAAAATTGGTAATTATTTGATAAAATTTTATTTTGCCAAACAGGCTGAAAAAGATAAAGAAGTAGATCGGCATTCTCAAGCAATGGCTAGTATATTTATGACAATCGTTAAAGTTGTTTTATGGGTAGTTGGTGTTACAGTGGCTCTAGCTAATATGGGAGTGAATGTGACTTCAGTAGTAGCTAGTTTGGGAATTGGCGGCATTGCCATTGCTTTGGCTTTGCAAAATATTTTAAGCGATTTGTTCAGTTCATTTTCGCTTTATCTTGATAAGCCATTTGGCGTTGGGGATTTTATCGTGGTTGGTGATAGTAAAGGCACAGTAGAAAAAATTGGTATGAAGACAACCAGGATAAGAAGTATTGGCGGTGAACAATTAATTGTTTCCAA
>DAOUWZ010000005.1 GCA_030666865.1 bacterium
GCAGGAATGACAGTGTGGCAAATAGAAATTTATAAAGAATAAGGGAGTAGGATGTATTAATAACGATTAATTAACATTATTAAACTAACTGTGGTGTGACGGCTAATACCCCGTCAGCTTGCTGCGGGGATAATTTATTTTATAGCTATGTGGTATTACCTGCCTGCCGGCAGGCAGGTACAAATTTATTAAAGTAATTGAGTATAAATGCCGAAGGGGAAAACTAAAAAAAAGACAATAAAAAAGGCTGTCTTGAAAAAAGGAACCACAAGTAAGCCAAAAACCAAAAAAGCAGGCTCTTTGAATTCAAGGGGTTGTATTAAGGTTATGAAAAAGAAAACAGCAAAAAAATCTATTACCAAGAAAAAAAGAATTGTAAAAAAATCTGTTATAAAAAATGAAAAAAAGATTGTTCATAAAAAGATCGCTCAAAAAAGAGATAAAATTGTTTTATTCGACGATATAAATGTGGCTACTATTAAGGCTAGACAGGATGAACATGTTATAGAAAATAGTATTGAGGAAAATGAAAATAATATGGTGATAACAAATGATGTATTAAGTCTAGATCAAGAAAGTCAGTCAAAACAGTTAAATATAAAAATAAGTAATTTAAATACAAAATCTCCTCATTTAGTTGACTTGAAAAAGCGCAGGATTGTTACTTATATAGACCAGGAAAAGGATAGGCCAAAGACTTTAGAAGATAGGTTGGCTAGTTTTGAAGATAAATTTTATAAAACCAAAACAAATTTTATTACTCCTGAGGCAGTTAAATATGCCAGAAAAAATAGACAAAGGAAGACAGGAAAAATAAAGAGAATATTTTTAGTAATAAAAGGAAATATTTCTAATTTTTTTGAAAATCGAATTTCCAAGGTAGGTATTTGGGGAGATGAATTGGTAACTAATTATTTAGAACAAAAATCTAACAGGGGAACAGAGTCTGACTTATCATCACAAATAATTATAGAACAAGTAAGAAAAAATAAGATTAAGCGTAAGCACAGTAAATTTTTTTCTTTTCCTCATCCAGTCAGGTGGACATTTAGTAGCGAGTTGAGAGGATCTTTATTTTTGTTTTTAATTTTGGCAATAGTATTAGTTTCACCACTTAAGGCATATACTTTTTATGAAAAGGTAAAGAATGAAAAATCGCAAGTTTTAGGAGTATCGTCAACTGTTTATAAAGATTTTTCCAATGGCGTAGATGCTTTGTCACGATTGAATTTTTCTGAAGCAACAAACAATTTTACTTCTGCTAGTGAAAATTTATTGTCAGTCAGACAAGTTTTAAATGAATATCCAGCTTTTTTGATGTCGGCAGCTAAAAGTTTGCCTAAGGTAGGAAGCCATGTGTCAGCTGGTGATATTTTAATTGATGTTGGAAATAACATTGCTAATGCTGGCGCTTTGATGAGTCAGTTATTTGCCGAGGTTTTAACTGAAGATGATAAATTAACAAGCGATAGATTGGTTGAACTTAAAACAGGATTTCAGGAATTATCAGTTATATTCAAAAATACCAGTAATTTACTGATTAAAATTGATGAGCAGGTGATTCCTGAGGAATATCAGGAAAAAATTAGCTTGTTAAAACAATGGATGCCACTATCTAGTAGCATAATTGATAATATAGTGGAAGTTCTTGATATAAGTATTATTTTATTGGGTCATGATCAGCCACAGAGGTATTTGATAGTATTTCAAAATTCAAATGAATTAAGGCCGACCGGTGGCTTTATTGGAAGTTTTGCCGAAATTGATGTAGATAAGGCTCAAGTAACAAATATAATCATACCAACTGGGGGAATATATGATTTGCAAGGTGATTTAGAGGTTCTGGTAGCCGCTCCAAAGCCACTTCATATGTTGAATGCTAATTGGCAGATTCAAGATTCAAATTGGTGGTTTGATTTTCCCACTAGTGCTAAAAAAATTCTGTGGTTTTATGAAAAATCTGGCGGACCTACTGTTGATGGTTTAATCGCTGTTAATTCAAATATTCTTTCCAGTTTAATATCTATTACTGGTCCGATTTATCTTGCCAATTTTGATATAACTCTTGATGAGAATAATATTATAAATGAAATACAAAAAGAAGTAGAGTTTAATTATGATAAAGAAAATAATGAACCGAAAAAAATAATCTCTGAATTGATGCCAATTATGATAGAAAAACTTCAGAAGTTATCTGGTAATCAATTTATGGAAATATTTACGGTCTTTAATTCTGCTTTAACATCAAAGGATATACAGATATATTATCAAAATGATGAGATGCAAAAGAAATTGAAAGAATTAGCTTGGACTGGGGATGTAAAATATACCAAGCAGGACTATTTAGCTGTTGTGAATACCAATATTGGCGGAGGCAAGGCTGATAATAAAATTAATCAGCAAACTCATTTGCAAACTGTTATTAGTGAAGATGGCAGTATTCGGAATAAATTGAAAATCAGGTATGATTATACTGGAGCTTTAGGTGAATTATTTATTGAACCAGAGTATAATAATTATTTACGAGTTTATGTTCCGCTTGGCAGTAGGATGATTACAACAAACGGATTTTATGTACCGGCTAGTTCAGAGTTTAATAGTCCGCGAGAAGGATATGAAATTGATGAGTATTTGCACGAAGTAGAAAAATTACCTATAGTTGAGGAAAGTACTAATACCAGGATTACTGAAGAATTTGGTAAAACTGTTTTTGGAAATTGGGTTAAATTAATTCCCGGTGAGACCAAAGAGGTTTATATAGAGTATGAATTGCCGTTTAAAGTAACTTTCAAAGATACTAAAGATAAAAATATTATTATTGAATATTTTGATAAGCTTATTGAATATATTGGCATATCATTGCCAGAGGAAAAACAAGTGGCTACTTATACCGCTATGTGGCAAAAGCAGTCAGGGCAAGTTGCGCCATTTATAACCCATGAATTAAATTATTCCAACAATTGGGATGTAGCTTCTAGTCCGAGTTTATATGATAAAATTGCCAGGCAAGAAAATAAGGTTTATTATCAGACTGAACTTGATAGAGATATTTTTTGGGGTGTTATTTTGAGTAAATAGATTTTAGAATCTAGAATAATAAGAATTTTTATTTAAACCGTAGTGACAGAGCACTGCTCTGTCACTACACAATTTATCATAATCAAAAATATAGTAATTATCTAATATTAGCCAAAAAGCTGATATTTTTTGATGTCAGGCCTTGACAAATTCTATAAAACCTGTATAATAGATTGTTAAACAATTTAACTTTTTGGAGAGAGTTAAAAAGAACAAGCTCCTCCGGAAAAGGGAGTTTTTTGAAAATATAAATTAGCTGGATTTATTGGAGGGAAAAAGGTGAGTACTAAGGTATGACCCTTTATAAATAATATTATTTAAGCTTATTATTTGGTGTAAACTAGATATCTGCCTAAATATATTATTTGTTTAATATCCTATTACAGGATCACTTGAACATTTTCCCTCAAATAAATCTAGTTAATATAAACTTGACGAGGCTGAATGCCTCGCCTATGCGTAATTTTTGAATATCTTATTAATGCGTAGCTGAGGCATTCAGCCTCAGTATAAAGTAAAGGATAGAAGAAGATATTGGGGAGAGAGTGACTGAAGAGCTTTAAATAATAATATTGGCTTGTTTCAGCTCGCTCCCAAATACCTTCTTCTATCTCACCTATTAAATCCTCATTCATGCTAATCTATTGATTGATAAAATTGATACATTAGCTCCTTTCCTTATAGGGCGTTTTCTTAGTAATCTAAGTCAGACGCCTTATAAGGAGAGGAGAGGATTTACTTAACAAAATTAAGTAAATCATATTTTAAAAATAAAATTTTCAAAAAATACTGATGGCAAATATCCGATAAACAATAATTTTCAAATAATAGATTAGGAATAATTTGCCCTCAGTAATCTGGGTTTTCAGGCTCGAGGCTAGCCGGTTGCGCTTCAGCATAGCTGTAGCAAAATCTCTCTCCTCCAGCCGGCCATGCAATTCTAGAGCCTGAAGCCCAGATTACTGAGTAAAAGTAACAAAGTCGCATTGTGCGGCTTTTTTTTGTTTACATAATGTTAAATATCTACTGTGTCATTCCTGCGAAGGCAGGAATCTAGAAAATAAAAAATAAAAATGAAGAGTAAAATTTTTAGGTCGCATTGTGCGACCTTTTTTGTAATTTTAAATTTGTATTTTAGTACTTTTTAAAATATCAGAATTATGGTAGAATAATTTTACAATGTTAAAGAAAATTTGGTTCAAATTGAATAATACTGTCACTGGCGGAGCAATAATAATTGCTTTTTTTTCTGTATTTTCAAAAATAGTCGGGTTATTTCGAGAAAGAATTTTGGCTGCCAATTTTTCTGGTGACAAGATAGATGTTTTGGATGCTTATTATGCTGCTTTTAAATTGCCTGATTTGGTATTTAACACTTTAGTGCTTGGGGCGCTGGCTTCCGCTTTTATTCCAGTATTTATAAAATATTTAAAAAAGAATAAAGAGGAGGCTTTTTTGATCTCCAACTCTATTTTAAATTTGTTACTATTGCTAGTTGGCGGACTGACTATTATTTTTATTTTTATTGCGCCTTTGGTTATGCATTTAGTAGTACCAGGATTTGATGGAGATAAATTTGATATGACTGTCTCGCTTACTAGGATAATGTTTATATCAATAATATTTTTTACAGTTTCAAATGTTTTTTCCGGGGTACTAAATTCATTTAAAAAGTTTTTAACCTTTTCTTTAGCGCCAATTTTTTATAATTTAGGAATAATATTTGGCATCGTATTTTTTACCAAATGGATGGGAGTATCTGGTATTGCTTGGGGTGTGGTACTTGGCGCTTTGCTACATTTACTGATTCAGTTGCCAGAAATTTTGAAAACAGGTTGGCGGTATCGGTTACAATTAAACCTTAAACATAAAGGAGTAAGAAAAATTTTAAAATTGATGTTACCGAGAACTTTTGGGTTGGCAGTAGGGCAGATAAATCAATTAGTAATTGTTATTATAGCCTCTACTTTAGCAGTTGGTAGTGTGGCTTATTTCAACTTAGCTAATAATTTACAGTCTTTTCCGATTTCAATATTTGGCGTCTCTATAGCTCTGGCTTGTTTTCCGGCGTTTTCGCAGGCTTTTGCGGAAAATGATACTGAAAAGTTTAAACAAAGTTTTAGTGTAAATTTTCGTCGGATATTATATTTAATTGTGCCATTTTCGATTTTTCTTTTGTTATTAAGAGCGCAAGTAGTTAGGTTGGTTTTAGGTAGTGGTTCATTTTCCTGGCACGATACAATTCAGACTGCTCAGACTTTGGGATTTTTTTCTTTATCGTTGTTTGCTCAAAGTTTGATACCGTTGATAGCTAGATCATTTTATGCTTTGGAAGATACGAAAACCCCGGTAATAATAAGCGTGATGGCAATGATAGTGAATATTGTTGGAGCAATATTGTTGGGGAAATATTTTGGAATATTTGGCGTGGCAATTGCATTTTCTATAGCCACTATTATTCAAATGGTATTATTACTTACTATTTTAAGAGGACGGGTGGGCTATCTTGATGATAAAAGATTAGCTTGGTCGTCAATAAAGATCGGCTGCTTGAGTTTATTGGCTGGATTGGTCGGATATGTAGTTATGCGGATAGTAGCGCCAATGGTTGATATGCAAACATTTTTTGGCATTTTGATTCAGACAGTAACAACCGCATTTATTGGCGGTGGAGTTTATATTTTCTTGAGTATTTTATTCAATTTTGAGGAAGTAGAAATATTGCAGAAATATTTAGGGAAATATTCTAAAGTGTTAGCAAATAAAAAAAGTAAATAATGACTAATATAGATATTAAAAAAATACGTAATTTTTGTATTATCGCGCATATCGACCACCCCGGCACTAAAGCTCGAAAGTATTTGCAAGAGTTAATTAAAATTTATTGCTCGGAAACGCCTGCGGCTCAGTTATTAAATTATTTATATTTTTACAGAAGCTTAGTGCGGGGCGCGACTCAGATAATTAATGGATATTATGGATATTAATAAAATACGTAATTTTTGTATTATCGCGCATATCGACCATGGTAAGTCTACTTTAGCTGATCGGCTTTTGGAGATTACAAATACAATAGAAGAGCGTAAGATGAAAGCGCAATTGCTTGACCAAATGGATTTAGAAAGAGAACGAGGGATTACAATCAAACTTGCTCCAGTCAGGATGCAATGGCAGGGTTATGAATTGAATTTGATAGATACTCCCGGTCATGTTGACTTTTCTTATGAAGTTTCAAGGTCACTTGCTGCAGTTGAAGGAGCTCTTTTATTGGTTGATGCTACTCAAGGTATTGAGGCTCAAACTTTGGCTAATCTGCATTTGGCGCAAAAACAAGATTTGCAGATCATTCCTATTATAAATAAAATTGATTTACCAGCCGCTGACGCGGAAACAGTGAAAGTTGATTTGGTAAATCTTTTGAATTGTGAAGAAAGTGATATTTTATTGGTATCAGCTAAAACAGGTAAAGGAGTAAAAAACATTCTGGATGAAGTTATCAAAAAAATTCCCGCTCCGATTGGTGATAGAAAGGAGCAAACTCAAAGTTTGATATTTGATTCATTTTTTGATGAGTATCGAGGGGTGGTTAGCTATGTGAGATTGAACAATGGAGTTATTAATAGTGGCGATACTATCAAATTTATCTCTTCCGGATTTACTACTGAAGCTTTGGAAGTTGGTTTTTTCAATCCTGAAATGAAAAAGCAAAAACAATTGGTTGCGGGAGAAATTGGCTATGTTGTTACTGGACTCAAAGATGTGTCAGAAGCAAAAATTGGTGATACTATTACTACCAAAAATAATCCATCATTAGTTGCCCTGTCAGGATATGAAGAAATGAAATCAATGGTTTTTGCTGGAATCTATCCAAAAGAAGGAGATGATTTTGAACAGTTAAGGGAAGCAGTTGAAAAATTGAAACTTAATGATTCGTCACTGTCGTATGAACCTGAGTCTTCTATGGCGTTGGGGCATGGTTTTCGTTGTGGTTTTTTAGGGCTTTTGCATTTGGAAATTTTTCAAGAAAGACTGCATCGTGAATATAATCTAGATATTATTGTTACCACTCCATCAGTAGCTTATCTGGTTTATGATAAAAAAGGGGAAAAACATATAATTCATTCTCCAGCCGAATATTCAAAGCCAGAACTAATTTCCAAAGTTAAAGAGCCAATAATGGAAGTGGAAATTGTTACTCCAGCAGAATATATGGGAAATATTATGAAATTTGTTGTTGAGAAAAGGGGGATTTATATTGATACCAAATATATAGATGAGCAAAAAGTAATACTACTTTATTATGTGCCTTTAACTTCTCTGTTAGTTGATTTTTATGATACACTTAAAAGTGTATCAAGCGGATATGCCAGTATGAATTATGAATTTTATAATTATTCCGAATGTACTTTGGTAAAACTTGATATTTTAGTAGCTGAAGAAAAAGTAGAGGCATTTAGCACTTTGGTTTATGAAGATAGGGCTTATTATATTGCTAGAGAAATTGTTGCATCTTTGAAAAAAGTTTTATCAAAACAGATGTTTGAGATAAAGATTCAGGCGGCTGTTGGCGGAAAAATAATCGCTTCCGAACGATTATCAGCCATGCGCAAAGATGTTACTTCAAAGTTGTATGGCGGTGATGTTACTAGAAAGAAGAAATTATTAGAAAAACAGAAAAAAGGTAAAAAGAAAATGCAATCAGTCGGCAAAGTGCAAATTCCAGTTGATGCATTTTTATCAATTTTAAAAAGATAATCATGCGGACAAAATATAAAAATCATTATTTCACGCAGTCAGATATTTCCACTTTTGACTTAGATCAAATTTATATGGTGAGCTCGCTGTGGCATGATAATGGCATGAAAAATCATATTGGTACTTTTGATTTAATTATTAGAGATATGCCTAAAAATAGGAATTTTTTGGTTTTTACCGGATTGGAAGAAATAATAATGGGTATTAAATCGTGGCGTTATACTGATTATGATATTAAATTATTATTGCATGAGCAATTAATCAGCAAATCATTTGCGAAATATTTGAAAAAATTTAGATTTACCGGCACTATGCATGCCATGCCAGAAGGAACAATATTTTTTCCTGGCGAAACAGTAATCAGAATTAAAGCGCCATTAATACAAGCGAATTTATTAACAGCTTTTTTGATAACGTCTTTGTCTTCAAATACAATTTTTTCCACTAAATTTATTCGTAGTGTATTAGCAGCTAAAGGCAGGAGTGTAATTGGTCCTAGTCCAGTCAGAGCGCATGGTTTTGAATCAGCTTTTAAGGCGCAACGAGCCGCTAGTATTGTTGGTAGTGATAATGGTCCCTCGCCAATATTTAGAAGTAAGTTCGGTTTAGACAAGGGCAATCCAGCTACTATTGCTTATCATGCTTATATAAAATCATTTCCATCTGAATTTGAAGCTATGAAAAAAGCTAGTGATTTTCTTGAATTTGATTTATCTCTGATGATTGATACTTATGATATTAATCAAGGACTTAAAAATGCGATTAAAATAATCAAAGAACGCGAGCAAAAGGGCAAAGGGACAAAAATTGTGATTAATAGTGGTGATTTATCTAAGTTATCAAAGATGGTTAGAAAAAAATTGGATCAAGCTGGCTGTCAAACTACATCAATTACCGTAGCTAGTAATTTGGATGAGTTTAAAATCAAAAAATTGATTGACCAAAAATCACCAATTGATACATTTATAGTTGTTACTGAAGTGGTTACTTCATCAGACGATCCTAGACTGGAAGTGGTGTATAAATTGGCTCAAGTTGATATTGGTAGTAAGAAAGTATATAAAATGAAATTAGCTGAAGGTAAAATGAGTTATCCAGGCAGTAAACAAATATATCGAGTTGTTAAAAATGGTAAATATAGTAAAGACGTTATTGGGTTAGATGGAGAAAAATTAGGAATACCGTTGTTGAAAAAATACATAACAAATGGCAAAGTTAATTTTGGTTACCCGTCAGTAAGCAATATAAGAAACTATGTTAGCAGAGAAATTAATAAATTCCCAGCGAAATATTCGGAAATTGATAAAAACTATATTTATCCGGTAAAATATAGTAAAAGGCTGGAAAAATTGGTAACAGAAGTAAAACAAAAGATAATAAATCAATATCATTAATATGAGTAGAAAAAAATTGAAAAAAAGATTAGTTAAAGTTGTTTGGATTTTAGTAGCGGCTATGGTTACATTTACCATGGTTTTATGGACTTTAGGCGCTTCTTATTTTTAAAATATATGGAAGAAGTATCATCATATTTTCAAAAAAAATTAAAAGATGACGAAGAAATTATTTTATTTGTCCGTCCTTATGGTCTGGTTTATTTTTGGTGGTTTTTGTTATCTTTTGTTTTGATTGGAGGATCTTTGTATTATTTATTTTATTTGTTGGATTTTGGTGTTTTTGGAAAAATAATTTTTTTGGCAATTTTTATTTTAGGAATAGCTACTTTGGTTAAGACATTAATAATTTGGCGGTTTTCTGCAGTAATGATTACCAATTTCCGAGTAATTGATTTTGACAGACATAGTTTATTTGTTCGGCAAATATCTGAAGCGCCTTTTTATAATATTCAAGATATAACTTTGGAACAAAAAGGTTTTTGGCCGATGGTGTTGAAATTTGGAACTATAAAGATACAAACTGCTGGTTCAAATAACGTTTTAGAATTACAGCATATAAAAAATCCCAAGGAAGTCCATGAAGTTTTGGTTGAAATTCATGGAGAGAATAATAGCAGAAAAAAGAGTATAAATAATGATTGGGCAAAAGATGAACGATTGCATGATTTATTTAGGATTTTGGAAAAAAAGAAACAAGAAATTGGTAAGGAGAAATTTGCCAATTCTATTGATGAATGGTTAAGGAAGAATAAATAACATAATTTTGTTTATCCATTTGGTTTAGGATGATTTTTTTTGTATAATATAATCATGCCTTATAGATTTGATTTGTTATTAATTTGGGTGGCAAATGGAGGAATTTTATACCCCTTCGCTTTAATAATTTTGCGTATATAAAAAACAGTAAATAGTTTTTTCTAATAGCTTATAATTTGGGATCATATTTAGCTACGGGGTATTACCTGCCCGCCGTACAAAATTTTGGCAGGCGGGTACGAATTTATTTAAGCAAAGTTGAGTATAAATATAATTTATGAATAAGAATCAAAAAGAGTTTTGGTTAAAAAAAGTTTTTCATTCATCGTGGTTTTTTGCAATCATTTTATTTTTTCTAATAATATTTTCCATCTCATTAGTAAATGAAATGATGAGAAAAGTAGAGATTCAAAATGAAATTGATAGTTTGGAAAAGCAAGTTCAGGAATTAGAGGATAATAATTCTGAACTTGAAGTCATGATTAACTATTTTCAAACAGAAGAATTTATAGAGAAAGAAGCTAGAACCAAATTAGGCTACAAAAAAGTCGGTGAATCGGTTGTTTCAGTGCCAAAAGGCCAAAACTATAATTTAGATTATTCAATTGAAGAAAATAAAAACTTGTCAGTCAATAAAGAAAATTGGCAATTGTGGTTAGATTATTTTTTTAATAAAAATTAAGTAAAACATATGGATGAAAAAGATATTAAAAAAGAGGAGGAAAATATTAAGGATAATATAAAGAATAAGGATATTGGTAAAGCAGGAAAGCTGGAAAAAAAATATAATGAGGAGAAATATAAAGAGATAAGAAAAAATGTTTTAAACGCATTGACTAAAGAAGCAGCCGCAAAAAAGTTGGCTAAAACTAAAATAATAGAAGTAAAAAAGAAAGAATTAAAAAAAGATGATAAAAGTTTAGAAATCAAAAATATAAAAGATAAATCATTAAAAATAAATATGAATGAAATTATAAATAAATTTAAAAATTTTATCTCTAAAAATACTGCTAAGAAAGCGGAAGATAAAGATGATAAGAAGGCGATTGAAAAGAGTGATAAGAAAAAAACCCACCCAGTCAGAATGATGGTGCTAAGCGCCTTGGTTGCAATTGTATTGTTTGTGGCAACTTTAGGAGTAGGTATTTATTTTTTAAATTGGCATAATAGCGGACTAAAAAAATTAGCCGTATACTTGCCATTTCCTGCTGGGGTAGTTTTTGGGGATATTATTAAAGCTAATGATTATTGGCAAGATATTGATACTTTAACACATTTTTATAATTATCAAGTATCACTGGGTAATTTCAAAGAAGTGCCATCAGAAAGCGAGATAAAAAATATTGTTTGGGATAGATTGGTTAATGTAAAATTAATGGAACAGCTGGCAATAGGGTATAATATACAGATAACAAAAGAGCAGGTTGATTTAGAGGTTGATAAATTGGTTAATGAAACTGGTAATCGTGATATGCTGTCTGATAATTTGTATGAATATTATAAGTGGGATATTGATACTTTTATTATCAAAGTTATCAAGCCTTATTTGTTGGAACAAAGAGTTGTAGAAAGGTTAAGATCTGAAAATGATTATACTGATCAAGTTAAAGCCAAAGCTGAAAGTATATTGCAAAAAGCTTTAGCTGATCCAGATAGCTTTGCTGAATTAGCCAAGGAACATAGCGCTGATGTTGTTTCTGCTCAAAGAGGAGGGGATTTAGGCTATTTTAATAAAGGGGTGATGGAAGAAAATTTCGAAAATGCTGTTTTTTCCATGGAAATTGGTGAAATTAAAGGTTTGGTTGAGTCTAGTTTTGGCTATCATATTATAAAATTGGAAGATAAAAAAGTTCACGAAGATAATCCAGAAGATATTCAAGTAAAAGCTAGTCATATTTTGATTATGCCGTTATCAATTAATGAAATTGTTGAATTGAAGAAAAAAGAAATGAAAATTATAAGATTTTTGGACAAGAAAATAGATAATGCAGTTGATAATAATGAATTAGAGGAATAAAAAATATTTTCAAAGTATAAGCTATTTAGGTATTATACAATAAGTCTATTATAAAAAATAATTCATATATGCCAAGAGTATTAATTTTTTCATTTTTTGTATTTTTTTTCTGGGTAAACGCAGTAAATGCAAGTGACCTCAGCACGTTTGTTTATATTAGTGAGGATGCTTTGCAGTCAGGACAAGTTATTTCATTGACTGATTTAGCATATTTGGATATTCCAGCGGGTTCACTCAATCATTCATCTAGAATAAGTTTGGCAAAAAGCGAACAATCATCTGAACTGTCTGAAGATTTTATTTCAGATGTATTTTCCTGGCAAATTTTAGATGCTGAAATTAATACTTCCTTGTCTCTAGTAATTAATAATAAATTTGTAGAATCTTTCATTTCTGTTTATAAAAAAGTTGATAATGGCTGGGAAGAGGTGAGTTACGAAAATACAAATAACGGATACAAAATATTAATAACTGACTCTTTTGGCAGTATTGTTATAGCTGAAAAAAATTTTTTTGAATATAGCATAGTGCTTGATGCTGAAACAGTAGCAAAAGGGTATCCAGTTAAGACTCCAGATGGATATTTTGAGTTTCATATTTTATCAGGGGTTTTTTCCAAAGAAATAACTGTTAATATTAAGTCTTTATCCTCGGAAGTGTATTCACCTAATGCTGGTTTATCGGTAAGTTCGCCAATTTATTATTTTTATATTGATAGTGATGAAGACATAAATAAAGATTTAGCAATTGATATAAAATTTATTCAAGGTGATGAAAATAACAAAGAAATATATTATTGGGATAACCAGAACTTAACTTGGCATATTTCTCCTTCAGAAACTAATTATACTGATGGGGTAGTCAGGACTTTTACACATCAGAAAGAGATGATTATTGGGGTATTTTCTGGTAAAATAATGGAGGAAGGTGTGGCTAGTTGGTATGCATGGAAAAATGGAGATTTTGCTGCTTCGCCAGATTATCCCAAAGGAACAAAATTGAAAGTTACAAATATTGCTAATAGGGAAAGTGTAATAATAACGGTTAATGATTATGGACCAGATCGAAGCATCCATCCAGAAAGAGTTATTGATCTTGATAAAGTAGCTTTTAATAAAATAGCTAATCCCAGAATGGGTTTAATAGATGTGTCAGTTGAACTGATATATTTTAAATAAAATGATAAAATTTAGAAATGTTACAAAAAAATATCCACCTGACGTTTGGGCAGTGAAAGATCTGACGTTGCAGATTAATCCCAAAGAGTTTGTTTTTATTGTTGGTCAATCCGGCACAGGCAAGTCAACTTTGGTGAAGATGATTATTGCTGAGGAAAAGTCCACCAAAGGAAAAATAATAATTGGAGATTGGGATATTACTAATATTAGACAAAGTGAATTGCCTTTATTAAGGAGGCAGATTGGCGTAGTTTGGCAGGATTTTAAACTTTTACCGAAAAAAACAGTTTATGAAAATATCTCATTCGCACTAGAAGTCTGCGATGCTACTCCAGAACGCATTAGGAAAGTTGTACCGCAAGTGATAAAGATAGTAGGATTAAATAACAAAGCAGACAGATTCCCTCATCAATTATCTGGTGGTGAACAGCAGCGTTTGGTAATTGCCAGAGCCCTAGTGCATAAACCGAAAATTTTGATAGCAGATGAGCCAACTGGTAATTTAGATGCTATTAATACCCAGGGAATAATTGAAATATTGAGTAAAATAAATCAACTAGGAACTACTGTTATTTTAGTTACCCACGATCGGGAAATAGTAAATAATCAAAAAAGACGAGTAATTACCATGGATGGCGGTGAGATTATTTCTGACCAATCTGAGGGTAAGTATATGCTTTAGAGAAGTATAAAGTATCATGTATAGATTTGGAAATTAAAAATATATTTCTATACCTAACAACTTTAACCTTTAACCCATAACCCAAAAAATGATTTTAGTTTCATTTTATAGAGTAATAAAATTTGCAATCAGGAATTTTTGGCGAAATATTTGGTTAGCAATTGTGACTACAACAATAATTACCATGTCATTATTTGTGGTAACTGTTTTAATATCTCTAAATTTGGTTATTGATCAAGCTATTCATACTTTACATGAACAGGTTGATGTTAGTATTTATTTCAAGCCAGATATTAGCGAGGATACAGTGAAAGAGTTTCAATCCAGCTTGCAAGATATTAGCGGTATCAAAGAAGTTGTTTACATATCAAAAGGGGAGGCGCTTGATTCTTTCAAAGAAAAATATAAGGACAATAATGTCATTTTAGAATCTCTGGAAGAATTAACAGATAATCCGCTTGGTGATACTTTGATAATTCAAGCTCAGTCTATTGATGATTATGATATGGTTTTGGCAATACTTGATAGTGAAGAGTTTTCCAAATTTGTTCAGGAAAGGAATTTTCAGGATTATGATATGATAATTAGCAAAATTAATGAGATTAGCAGCACTATCAATCGGATTGGATTTTTCTTGAGCATTTTGTTTTTTGCCATAGCTGTTTTGGTTACTTTCAATACTATTCGGATAGCGATCTATACTTATCGGGAAGAGTTGGCAATAATGAGATTGGTTGGCGCTTCTAAGACTTTTATTGAATGGCCGTTTTTTGTTGAAGGAATTTTTTATGCGTTTTTAGCAGTTATTATTAATATCATGATTATTTATCCTGTTATTAACGCTATTCAGCCATTTTTAGGCAGTTTCTTTGGTGAGAGTGCGTTGAATCTTACTAGTTATTTTAATAGCAATTTTATAAAGATATTTGGAACTGAATTATTAGTAACGATTTTCATTACTACAGTCAGTTCTTGGTTAGCGGTGAGAAAATATTTGAAAACTTAAATTGATTTCGTAATAATAAGAGAGCCACATGGTAAACCACGTGGTAAACCACGTGGGTATTTGGCGATTGACTTTTTTAAAATTATTAGTTAATATATCAAAAGCGTGAATCTTTGCGCTTTTTATTAATTAATTATTATTCCTTTTTTTGTCCCCCTGATAAGGGGGAATTAAGGGGGTTATATTCGGAGATCGTCTAATGGCCCGCCCGCCATCGCAAGTATGAGCTTGCTTAGGCATTGCGGGCGGGTAGGACACTAAGTTAAATTTGTTTATTATTCGGAGATCGTCTAATGGTAGGACACCTGGTTTTCCTGCCTGCCGGCAGGCAGGGGTCCAGAAAATATATGTTATATTATGTTTATATATTAAAAAGTATTTTTAAGGAAAATTGGTCTTATGTAGGTAGCACTGATAATCTTGAGAGAAGATTTAAAGAGCATAGTTGTGGTAAAGTAAGATCAACAAAAGGAATGAGGCCATTAAAATTAGTTTTTAGTGAGTCATTTAAAACAAGAGAATTAGTTTTAGAAAGAGAAAAATATTTAAAATCAGGAATCGGTAGAGAAGAGAAAAACAATATTATAAACCATTCGGAGATCGTCTAATGGTAGGACACCTGGTTTTGGTCCAGGCAATCGGGGTTCGATTCCCTGTCTCCGAGCCATCAACATTTTTTATCGAGCGACCGAGAGGCTTCAGATTATCAACGTCTTAAGGTTCTAGACCGAGCTCGAATATGAATACAAAAACGTGAATTTAGGTTCACGTTTTTGTGTTTTAAGGTTATACTATAAATAATAAGGTTTAATATAAATTAATTCTATGGATGTTAGTACTATAATACTCTCAGTAATAAAAAAGATTTGGCCATTAATATTTTTAGTATCATTGGTTTATTTGTTTACTGAATTATACCCAGTATTACGTACTCGTTGGAAAAGAAGTAAGAAATTCAGAGAAGGTGAGAATTGGCGTTCTGATAGGGAACTTTTGCAATGGTTAAGAAAGTTAAGACCATCTGAGTTTGAGCATTATATATCTAAGCTTTTTTCTAGTTTAGATTATATTACTGAAACAGTAGGAAAGTCTCATGACGGAGGTATAGATGTAATAGCTAAGAAAGATGGTAAAACTCATTATATTCAATGTAAGAAATTTATAACTTCTGAAGTTACTCTGGGTGATGTACGTGATTTTTATGGCGCATTAGCTGATTATTTAGCTGATGGACAAGGTTATTTTATTACTACTAATAAATTTACTCTAGAAGCTCGTAAATTTGTTGAAGATAAGCCCATTGAGCTGATTGATGGATTTGAACTAATTCGTTATATAAAAATGTCTAAAAGCGACGATATAGTCACAGAACCACCTTTGACTAAAAAAACATGCCCTCAATGTAAAGGGCAGTTAGTTGAACGTACTGGTAAGTACGGTAAGTTTATTGGTTGTGCCAATTATCCTAAGTGTAAATATACTGAAAAGTTATAAAGATTAGATTAACTTAAGTTTCCTATCAGCTAGTGTTAATTTACTTCTTAGGCAAGATAGTAGCTCTCGTTTCTCTATGATATTCCCATCAGTCAATATATATTTTGCATACTTCTTCATATCAGTCTCTTTACTGAGTTTTAGTTTCTCTTTATTAGCTCCAAATACTGTTTGCCTAAATTTATAATATTTTTCAACTTCATTTTCCAGTTTTTGTCTAATACCTAGCTTGTCCAAATTGATAGTATCTATAATATTTAGTATTTGTTTGATAAGTTCTTCTTCTCGTATATATTTACCAGAGCATTTTTTATCTCTTGATCTAGTACAGCCATAATATATATATTTTTTCTTTGTACCATCTTTTCTGTATTTATATTTTTCTTGTGCGGTTATACCTGATCCACATTTTCTACATTGTATTAGTTTTGTGAAGGCGAATTCTTTACTACCATAGTTATATTCTCTTTGAATGGTTATTTTTTTCTGTACTTTATCAAATAATTCTTTGGAAACTAGGGGAGTATGCTGAGCAGTATACCAATTCCCACTACCATGAGGATATTCAAACACACCATAATAGAAAGTATTCTTTAATATAATATAGATATTACTTAAAGATAAATGCTTTCCATTTTTTGTTTTAAAATTTATATCATTTTTAAGCCAGAAAAATATTTGTCTACCACTTAAGCCTTCATTGGCTACTTTTTCGTATATTTGTTTTATTACATGTCCGCGTTCTGGATCTACTATGACATGACATTTTCTATCACTTCGTTTTTCATTTAAATAACCAGTTGGTGCTACTGATGGTCTTAAGCCCATTTCTACTTTTGCTCTTAAACCACGCTTTACATTGATACCTCGATTATCATTTTCCAGTTTTGCTTGAGATCCTAGGATCATCAGTAAGAATTTTTCATTAGGGGAATTAGTAAACGTTTGTCCATGCGTTCGTATTTCAAAAAGTAATTTACTATCCATTAGATCTACTACTGCTCCAAGATCGCCAGCATTTCTTGCTAGTCGATCAGGTGCCCAAGTTAAAATACCATTAAACATTCCTTTACTTATATCTACTAGTAGTTGATTATATACTGGTCTTTGCCCTGACTCTTTGGCTGAATGTGATTCTTTGCGTATTTCTACTATATTTAGTTTTTCTTTCTCTGCTAGCTCTAACATTTCCTTAATCTGTGAATCAATAGACATTGCTTGTTTTTCATCGCTCTCGCTCGATTTGCGGGCATATAGGCAGTACTTAATAGTTGGGTAATTATCTTGTGATTGTGTTTGATCCATAGTTTTGGATTAATAATTATATCTCCTTAAACTAATGGATGACGCAATCCCTTTAGTGAGTCCAGGACACCTAGTAGACAAATTGTTGGTAACTAATTCTTTTCATCCTCATCATATTTAGCCATTTTTTCTTCAATTTCATCTTCTTTTTCATATCTTTTATCTCTTTGCATTATAATATCAATATTATTCATTCCTTCTTTTTTGCCTTGTAACAATTCGACATAATCTTTGCTATTTGCAATTATTTCTTCAATACTTTCATCTTGTGATTCTACCTCATAAGGTCTTGCCCGTTTTTTGGAATAAGTGTGACTATTGTATTTTAGCCAAAAAATTATTGCTGTTAGATTGTCGGCTTGAATAGATTTAATTAGTTTTGATTCTGCTAAATCATTTATTAATGATTTTCCAGCTCTCAGTGCTCTATCAGCCGCTTTAGCAAAAATGTGATCATTTTTACGCCACCTATAATATGTGGCTCTAGATACACCAGCTCTTTCACAAGCTAATTGTACAATCGGCGTTTTTTTCAGTTGACTGATCAATGCTTTTTTCATTTCTTCTGTTCTATTAGCTACTGTTTCAGAAGATTTTTTATCTTTTTTGGTAGTAATAGATTTCTTATTCATAATATTTACATAGCTATTATATTAATTAACTTTTTTAGCGGTTTTGCCTGTGTATTTTTCCCAGCGTTTTAGTATCACCTCAGTATAAATAGGGGACTTTTCCATTAAGAAACATCTTCTGCCTAGTTTAAGTGAAGCTATAAGCGTACTCCCCGAACCTCCAAATGGCTCTAGAACAATATCCCCTCGCTTGGTTAGAACTTTTATGTAAGGAATAAGAAGCTCTAATGGCTTAGTGCCAAAGATAATGCCTTGACCAGAACTTTTTTTATCAGCGGCAATGTGTTCAATAAAATCAGTTGGACATATTGCTTTATTCTTTTTATAACCTTCCCAATGTGGGGAGCCAGAAGTGGCAAACAGAGCATTTTCATATTCATTTTGAAATAGCTCATCAGATTCAGTTTCAAGATTTAATTCAACATTACCTTTAGTACCTACAATAGCAATGTCAGATTTGTTAAAGAACTTATATTTAGCTGCAAATCCTTGTACTCGGTTCGGGATATGCCAAATAATTGTATTCCTATAGCGCCAATGTTTTTCCAGCTCTTGCCAAAGGGCCTTTAAATTTTTTGGATTTTCATATATAATAATAGAGAAGTCGGGTTTTTGCACTTTAGCAACACTGTTCATCCATAATTCTGTAAAGTTATCAGGTAAAATATCTGTTTCTAAATATCTACGATTTTTCTTTACACCAAATCCTTCAGTGACTCCGTCTTTATTTCTGGTTTTACCCTTTAAATAATCGAGTAAATATGGAGGATCAGTCAGGCACAGATCTGCCTTATGGTTTTCCATAAGCGATAACATATCAGCTTCTATGGTAGAGTCCCCGCATTTAACAAATGATCCATCAATTTCATAAATATTTCCTTTTTTGACTTTTATCTCAGTAATGTTTAGCTTTTCTAATTCCTTTTTTAAATCAAATTGTTCTGGTGTTGTATCTATTTCAAATATTTCATCCATTTCTTCATTAGAAAATCCAACATCAGTCAAAAGCACTTCATTAAAATCTTGTAAAAGAGATAAATCAAATTCTCCTAAATTCTTATTTAGCCTTAAGTTAAGTTCTTTTTCTCTTTCAATCTCAGGGATATTTACATAGACAACATCAACTTCTTTAAATCCCATTTCCTTCATCATCTCTAAACGGAAGTGTCCTCCAATCAAAAAATTCATTCTATCAGGATGATTGTTACAGATGAGGGGGTCGACTTGTCCAAACCGTTCAAGACTCTGTTTTAAGTCTTCTGCTTGTTGTTTGTCCCACTTACGCGGATTATATTTACTTTTTTTGATTGCTGTAATGGCAATTTTTTTAATTTGTAAGTTGTTTTCTAACATATAGTTGTTAAGTTAATTTTTAAGTAATAAAAAAATCTTAAGTTGTAGGCATACTAAACCCAGGTATCATTGGTTTTGGTATTTTTACAATTTAAGATCTCTTTGGGACTTATTTCCCTAAAAGCAGGGAACTAAGGTTTGGTTAAAAAAAAGAGGTGTAATGAAGGGGTTAATAATTAAATCACTCTTTATGTGTCTCTATGTATCATTGTTTGATGGTTGTTTTTAATTGTTAAGGAACTAATGAATTAATTATAGATGGACTGAAAAATAAGTCAATATTATGCCACATAATATAAATAGTGTCAATACTGTAAATAAGTCATTATACTTTTTGGCTAAGATTAGCTTAAAAATAATAATGAATTTTTAAAACCTTTTAAATATTGGTTATTTTGACCTGTTGATAACTCTACTTCGCAAGGTCTGTGGTTAAGCTAGAATGGACTAAAGGTCGAAATAAGGGTAAAATTACCTTACAAATTGAATATTCTGGTATAACCAGAGTGCCTAAACCTTATTTATAAGGCATGGCGCTGAAATCCAACCATGGTAGAGAACTCCTCGTTCAAGTCTTCCATGGTTGGTCGTATTCCGAAAGGAATATGGGTGTCGCAAGATGCCAGACTTGGCGGGGAGCTTTGTGTATTCAAAGTCAACCTGTTACCAAGGTTGGTTTTTTGTTTATAATTTATTTTAAAAATAATATGGAAAATAAAAAAGAAAATATTAGCAAGAAAAATATTATTACTTTATTAGTCGTTATCATTATTATCTTGATAAGTGGATTCTTTGTATATCCAGAATATTCAAGATATAGATTTCAAAAAGAAATAGAGCATCAACAAGCAAGACAGGAGGCTTCAGAAAAGAGCATGCTTATAACAGAAATAGATTTATTGCAGATGGATCTCGGTGAGTTTGAATATACATCTGAAAGACAAAAACAAATGAGTTTAGAAGAATTGAGAAATGCTAAACAAGAACTTGAATGGAAAATGGAATTTAATACTCTCAAAAGAAAATGTGGTGATGATTGTCCTGAGAACTTAACCTGGGGTAATTTTCTTTTAAGTAAGGTACTTGCAGATTAATTTTAAGATATGTATAAAAGAATTCCTGATAAAAAACTTATTGGAGAAGAGTTTTTTAAAAATACTAAAGATAAACATTTTTCAATATTAGAATTTTGGCAGTATGGTTTTTCCAATCTAAATTCAAATGTACTCAGAGGTGCATTGGCTGAATTTCTAGTTGAAAATGCTTTAAAAGATAAAAATGATATTTTCGTTCGCAATCCTTGGGGTGATTATGATGTTGAAACAAAAGATAATAAAAAAATTGAAGTGAAATGTAGTTCTTATATTCAAGATTGGGATCAAAATAAATTAAGCACAATACTTTTTTCAGGACTCAAAGCAAAAGAAATTTATTGGTCAGAAGCTGTGAAAAAGAAAAGTGATTTAAAAAAGAAAGATTATAAAGCAGATATTTATATTTTAGCCTTATTGGATCATCAAGAATCCGAAACCCTTGATATATTGGATATTGACCAATGGAGTTTTTATGTTTTAACAAAAGATAGAATAAAAGAAATAACCAAAGATGGTAAGTCTATATCATTATCTAAACTTAACAAAAACAATATTAAGCCTTATCATTTTAATCAATTGGCTAGTATAGTAACTAATATTTGATATGCCAGAGTTATATTTTAATAAAATGTCTAACATAAGCCATAAATGATTGATTTATGGCTTGTTTTGTGGGAGAATAGAATTATTAGAATGTTAGTGTACAGGTAATAAAATAATTATGGTAAATTTCAAAGAAGCACAAGCACGAATAAAGATAGACGAATTACTCAAACAAGCTGGTTGGAGATTTTTTGATAATGAGAATGATTCAGCGAATATTCAACTTGAGCCTGGGGTTAAACTTACAAAAATAGTACTAGATGCTCTTGGAAACGATTTTGAAAAAGAAGTAAAAGGTTATGTTGATTATTCACTACTCGATGATGACGGAGATCCTATTATTGTGATTGAAGCCAAAAAAGAGTCAATTCATCCACTGGAAGCTAAAGAGCAAGCACGAAAATACGCAAATGTACAAAGATGTCGTTTTGTAATTCTAACAAATGGTAATACTCATTATTTTTGGGATATAGAACATGGTAATCCTCAAATTATAACGGACTTTCCCACGCTCGAATCTTTATATCACCGTAAAAAGTTCAAGCCAGATATGAATGCTCTTGCAGACGAATATGTGGATGATGGTTATATTGCACGAATCAAAGATGAAAATTATTTTGATGATCCAAGATATCAAGATGAAAACACACGAACAACATACCTAAAAGATAAAGGTCTTATAATTTTGCGACCGTTTCAGCTTGATGCTATCCATAAACTACAAAGTGCCGCTAAAAATGGACAAGAAAGATATTTGTTCGAGATGGCAACAGGGACAGGAAAAACATTAACAACTGCCGCAGTTGCACGCCTATTTTTACGCACAGGAAATGCACGAAGGATTCTCTTTTTAGTAGATAGAATCGAACTTGAAAATCAAGCAGAGAAAGCACTAAAAAAAGTACTTGGTGACGACTATATAATTAAAACCTTCAAACAAAATAGAGACAGCTGGAAAAGTGCTCAAATAGTAGTTAGTACAGTACAATCATTGCTTGCTGGTGATAAATATCGTAAAGAATTTTCACCAACAGACTTTGAGTTGGTTATTTCTGATGAAGCTCATCGTTCGCTTGGGGGTAACTCGCGCTCTGTATTTGAGTATTTCAACGGTTATAAATTAGGACTTACGGCAACGCCTAAAGATTATTTAAAGAATGTTGAGGATAAAGACGATCCGCGCACATCTGAACGTCGTGAGTTGTTAGATACATACAGAACTTTTGGATGTGAATCAGGAGTGCCGACATTTCGTTACAATCTATCACAAGGAGCAAAAGACGGTTATCTCGTTCAGCCAAAAGTTTTTGATGCACGTACACAAATTACAACACAATTGTTATCTGATGAGGGCTATGCAGTACTTGCGGCAAATGAAGATGGTGATGAAGTTGAAGAAACATTTACACATCGAGATTATGAGAGAAAATTTTATAATACAGAAACAAATATTGCATTTTGCAAGACACTTATAGATCATTGTGTAACAGATCCGATTACACAAGAAATCGGCAAAACTTTAGTATTTTGTGTTAGCCAAAAACATGCACGTAAAATTACAGAAATTCTTAATTTGATGGCTGATAAAAAATACCCTGGCAAATACAATTCTGATTTTGCTGTGCAAGTCACATCAACCATCAAAGATGCTCAAGATAAAACAGTAAGATTTGCAAATGATAATCTCAGTGGTAACTCTAAATTTAAAGAGGGCTACAAAACTAGCAAGACGAGAGTTTGTGTAACTGTTGGCATGATGACAACAGGATATGATGCTCCCAATATCTTAAACTTAGCACTAATGCGTCCAATTTTTTCTCCATCAGATTTTGTGCAGATGAAAGGTCGAGGGACGCGCAGACATACATTTTCATATGGTGATGATAAATATGAAAAAGAGAATTTCTACCTTTTTGATTTCTTTGGCAACTACGAATATTTTGAAGAGAAGTTTGACTATGACGAGGTGCTTAAATTGCCAGCATTGCAACATACTGAAACAAATACAGATGATCAAGAAATTAAGAAGAAAATTGAATCTCTAGATTTGGATCAATTAGATGCGATAAAGCAAATAGATAAAACTGAAGTCGGAGAGGAAGGAATGGTTATAGACAGAGAGCTATATCATGAGACTTTTGAGAAAATCATAAAAGAAGATGGTGAGCTTCAAGATATTTATACTCAAAATGGTATAGATGGAGTTAAAGAATATGTAATGTCAGAAATCCTCAATAAACCAAAAGAGTACTTTACACCAGAAAAGCTTCGCGAGTCTATAACATCAGATAGATGGATAAGTTTTAAGGAAATCTTACAAAAAGCATTTGGAGAAATTGATACATTTAAAAACTTAGATGAAAAAACAGAAGAAGAATTTAAGAAGTTCCAAGATATTGAGGAGTTGGATGCAAATGTTGTCCCAGAGGCGCGATGGTTCTTCTCTGCGTATTTGCAAGATAAAGATTTGCGCGGAGTTATAGAAAGTGAGCAGTTTGGCAGATTACCAGCAATGGCAGGAGTAGATTTTGACGCTTTCAAAAAATTAGCAGAAACAAAACGCAATGGTGGTTCGTATGCACAATACATACCAATATACATACATGATTATGTAGACAATCTAAAAACTTTTGAACAAGTATAATAAAATATTTCATGCTTACATCAGAAACAAAACAAAGAATCAGCTCCCTGCGACAAATTCTTGTCGGCAAAGTACCTAATCCAACAGAACAAGTGGATCAAATCACCAATGCGCTGATTTATAAATACATGGACGACATGGACCAGCAGGCAATCTCACTTGGCGGTAAGGCTGGTTTTTTTGTTGGTAAATATGAGAAATATGCATGGAAAAACTTAATGGACACCAAAATTGGTGCGCAAGATAGAATGAATGTGTACACAGAAGCGCTTGAAAGTATGGGAACAAATAAAAATCTCTCTCCAGTGTTTCGTGATATCTTAAAAGGTGCTTTTCTGCCATATCGTTCACCAGAAACTTTAAATTTATTTTTACATGAGATAGATAGTTTTTCATACAGTCATAGCGAGGAATTAGGTAATGCATTTGAATACTTGCTTTCAATTATGGGATCACAAGGTGATGCTGGTATGTTCCGTACACCGCGCCACATTATTAATTTTATTGTAAAAGTTGTGAACCCGACAAAAGACGATACAGTGCTTGATCCAGCATGTGGTACGGCTGGTTTTCTTATATCTGCTTATAAACATATCAAAGGAGAGCATGACGGCATAGATAACAAAACAGGTAAAAAGACAGATAAAGAAAAAACACTCACACCAGCACAAGTTAAAAAGATTCATAAAAACTTTTCTGGTTACGATATCTCGCCAAGTATGACGAAGTTATCCCGTGCAAATATGTTTTTACACCAATTCCCAGATCCTCAAATTTACGAATACGATACATTAAGTTCAGAAGAAAGATGGAACGATAACTTTGATGTTATCCTTGCGAATCCTCCATTTATGAGTCCAAAAGGCGGAATTGTGCCGCACAGCAGATTTAGTATAAAAGCCAATCGCTCTGAGGTGCTTTTTGTGGACTATATTCTTGAGCACCTTAAACCAAAAGGGCGTGCTGGAATTATTGTACCCGAGGGGGTTGTTTTCCAATCTGGTAATGCATATAAACAACTCCGCAAGGCACTCGTTGAGGATGGGCTTTGGGCCGTTGTGAGTTTGCCACAGGGCGTCTTCAATCCATATGCTGGGGTAAAAACCTCTATTTTACTTTTTGATAATAATGTCACCAAACAATCAGACGAAGTTTTGTTTGTGAAAATTGAGAATGACGGTTTTGACTTGGGTGCGCAACGCAGATCGATTGAACAAAATGATTTGCCAAAAGCATTAGAGTTAATGAATAAATATAAAGAAAGTCTAAATAATAAGGATGTTTATTTGACTAGGCGAGATGTTACGGAAAATGGCATTTTAATAGTTTCCAAAAAAGAGATTTTTGAAAACGATGACTACAATCTGAGTATTGATAGATATAAAAAAGATCCATTAGAGTATCTGAAAAATATTGTAAATATAAAAGAAAAAGAAATTCAGAAAAGTTTACAACCAGTTTTGGATTCAGTAAGTAGCTTTGTAAAATCTTCTGCTTTTTTACAAATCCAAGATAATTTCAAAAAGATGGTTGAACAATATCAGAAAATATTAGAAGACGGTAAAATCAAAAAGATTATGGAAATACAAAAGAAGATCATCAAAGAAATAAAAGAACGCCAAAAATGGCCGATGGTGGAGTTGGGAGATGTTGCAACATTAATGACTGGAGGGACGCCAAAATCAACAAAAGAAGAGTATTATGGTGGTGATGTTAAATGGTTGGTGTCGGGCGATATTCATAAAGGGGAGGTTTTTGACTGTGATGGTCGTATAACAAACTTGGCGTTGCGTGAATCAAATACGAAGTTATTGCCAATTAACTCCGTACTAATTGCACTCAATGGGCAAGGCAAAACACGTGGAAGTGTTGCAATTTTGCGAGTGAAAGCAGCGTGTAATCAATCCCTTGTTTCAATAGAACCACAAAAAGAAAAATTGTTGCCAGAATTTCTTTTGTACGCACTAAGAAATATGTACCAAGAAATAAGGGGTATGACAGGTGATAATCAGCGTAGTGGGCTAAACATGCCAATAATTCGCTCAATCAAGATTCCACTCCCCCCACTTGAAATCCAAAAACAAATCGTTGCAGAAATTGATGGGTATCAAAAAGTTATTGATGGAGCAAAGCAGGTAGTAGAAAATTGGAAGCCAAATATAAAAAATGATCCAGATTGGAAAGTAGTTAAGCTAGAAAAAGTTTGTAAGTACGCAGGAGGGACACAGCCGCCAAAATCAACGTTCATTTATGAGTCGAAGGATGATTATATTCGTCTTCTTCAAATAAGAGACTATAAAAATGACAATAATATTGTATATATACCTAAAAAAGAGAGGCATAAAATGTGTACCGAACAAGACATAATGATTGGAAGATACGGTCCACCAGTATTTCAAATACTAAAAGGAAAAGCCGGGGCGTACAATGTGGCTCTTATGAAGTGTTTACCAGATGAGTCTAAAATTACTAATGATTGGCTTTACTATTTCCTTTTATCTGAACGTGTACAGACAAAAATTATTGCCTTGTCTGAAAGAGTTAGGCAAGCTGGTGTCAGACCCGCTGATTTAGATAATTTAGATGTTGCTTTACCAACACTAGATGTTCAAGTTCAAGTCGTAGATAAAATTAAAGAAGAGCAGAAAATGGTTGACCAGAACAAAAAATTGATTGGAATATTTGAGCAGAAAATCAAACAAAAAATTAGCGAAGTTTGGGGGAAATAATTATTATGAGCTATGAACCAAAATCTTGCAGAAAAAATAGAAAATCTTTGTTTGTATGTTTGTAATGCAAAAAAGTTTGGCTACGAGCAGAAGTTAAAAAAGGCTACAGAACATGAGCTTTACGACGCTGCGATTATTTACGCATGGAGCATTTTCATGCTTTTCATTTTTGAGAAAGTTTGGCAACTACGAGAGATTGAAAGATGTGAAGACGGAGACAGTTTTCTCACTGATGGAATTTTTCTGCAGCTGATAAACAAAGGAAAGCCGAGCGACAAACCAGCAGACTACTTTGATGGTAGTTTATTTTCACTCAATAAGCTGCAGGAAAATAATCAAGGAGAGGATAAAATAATAGGTAAATTGAAAGACGTTTTCAGGGGTGTAGATCAACAGTTTTTTAAAGAGGCTCAACAGATACTACAAAAAAGACATACTTCCGCACATGTTAATTCAGTAAATTTGTCTATTGATGAATTAAATTATGTACTCGGAAAACTTATTGGCATAGCACAGGAAATACAAAATGATCACGAAAGGAAAATGCCAAAAGTATTTGAGTATTTAGATACTGTAAATGAGTGGCACTTATCGGAATTTGATATGGTAAAAGTCCATGAGTTATTTGACCAAGACCAAACAGACGATATTTGTAAATACAGAAGTGTAACAAGATTGGTAAAAATACAAGATTTTTCTAGTGCCTCCGTTGATGAGATTAAAGAGCGGGCTATAAAGTATTTTTTAAAATCGTATAGTTATCAATCCGCATATGATAATGGTGTGGAAATGATACTGCCCATTTTGCAATTTCTAGATGAAGATGATATAAAGCAAATTCTTACTGGAGTTTTTGAGAATGTACGAAATCAAATTTTAGATGCACGAAAAATTGAAGATATTTTTTGGGAGCTTTATCAACTTTCATCAAATAGCTTCCCTGATTTGCAGAGCAATTGGGAAGAGTTTATAAATAAGTTAGAGGCTGAAGAATGCACAGGCAATTTCCCAAAATTAATACCAGAGATAAAAAAAACTGAAGAATAAAATGAAACTACAACAGAAAACAATTACAAAATTTCGAGAATTGATTAACGAGGAAACAGAATATAGGAGCGGACCAGCGCTAGTGGCGTTTTTTAATGATCTTGGCTCCAGTGACTCATACGGACAAGGATTCCCTTCAAGATGGGTGTACACAGAAGACAGGTTGAAGGCTTTCAACGGAACTTCAAAAATGAACGAATGTATAAAAAGAATCTTTGCACCGATAAATTTTGTTGGTGATTTTAAAACTTTAGATAAGCATATTACTGATTTTAATCAGTATCTTGCGTTTGACGGATACAAAATTACAAGAAAAGGTCAGGTTGTAGTAGTTGGCAAATGCTCTGAATCGGATTTTGATAACGAAGTTGATGACAGTGAATCTGAGAATGAATTTATCGCGAAGGAGTTTAAAAAAGTAGCACTTAACAAATTATGTTTAGATTCTGCGGTCACAAATGTATTACAACAACGTTTGAATGAGATTGAAAAATGCCTTAGCAAAAAAGCGGCTCTATCAGTAGTGATTTTATGTGGGGGTACATTAGAGGGTATTCTGATTGGAATGGCAAGTAAATATTCAAAAGAATTTAATAAATCAAAATGTGCATGTAAGAAGAAGGGTAAAGTTTTGCCGTTTTCAGATTGGAACTTGTCAGGTCTTATCGATACTGCTAAAGATGTCGGGTTGTTAGGTGAAGATGTGAAAAAATATAGTCATGCATTGCGTGATTTTAGGAATTACATACATCCGTATCAACAAGTGGCAAGTAGTTTTAGTCCACATAATCATACTGCAAAAATTAGTTGGCAGGTGTTGCAAGCAGCTATATATGAAATATTTGAATATGAAAACAATAAAGAATGAGGGGATAAATTTGCATGTACATTGGGCATATTGAGTAAACTCAATATTACTTACTTCAGTAATTAATTTAAATTTATGTCCCAATACTACAATCCAATCAGAACCAGAAACATCTATGATCCTAAATCAGAAGATATTTTTAAGCTATCTCGTAGCAAAATAGATTTATTTATAGAATGTCCAAAATGTTTCTATATTGACCGACGACTTGGAACTGGGAGACCACCTGGATTTCCTTTTAACTTAAATAGTGCTGTAGATACACTACTTAAGAAAGAATTTGATATTCATCGCGCTAACGATACTCAGCATCCATTGATAGAGAAATACGGAGTAGATGCTAAACCAGTAGCACATGAAGATTTAGATATCTGGCGAGAGAATTTTAAAGGTGTGCAGTTTTATCATAAAAAAACTAATTTTATTATCACTGGTGCTATTGATGATCTTTGGATTAACTCAAAAGACGAATACATAGTGGTAGATTATAAAGCAACTAGCAAGAATGCAAAGATTGAAGCACTAGATCAAGATTGGCAGATTGGTTATAAAAGACAGATGGAGATATATCAGTGGTTATTGAGACAAAATGGATATAAAGTTTCTAATACTGGATATTTTGTGTATTGTAATGGTGATACTGATAAAAAAGCTTTTGATGCCAAACTTGAATTTGATATTACTTTAATTTCATATACTGGTAATGATGCATGGATAGAAGATACTATCATCAAAGCACATAAATGTTTGCAATCAAATAAAATCCCACAATCAGGGAATGATTGTGATTATTGTGCTTATGTGGAGGCGAGGGGTAAAGTGAATTAATATTTTTATATGTCAGAATTAGATTTAAGACATCCTTCTATACAAGGTTATCCAAAAGAAGAGATGGTGTTGTTAATAGATTTGTATAGATTGATTTCTATATTTGGATCTAGTGAGTATATTTCAACTTTTCGTAGTGATAGAGATGATATTTCGCATTATAGTATTAATGCAATATTTCGTAATTTTGAATATACTGAGATTTCAAGGTTACTAATTTCATTAGCAGCTCAATTACGAAATATACTAGATAATAATTGTGATATAGATGAAAAACAAGAATTTATTGTTGGAGAAATTAAACATCAAAAGAAAGAAGAAAAAGAAGATTTATTACTTAGAGATGCGTGTAATAAAATATTACATGCTGAAAATATTAATTTTGATTTAAGTGAAAATAATACTATATATAGTGGTTATTTAAATCCAATAATATATTTATATTCTAATAATTCTGAATATAATTGGAAGGCAAAATTAGATATAAAAAGTTTCACAAAGTGTATTTTTAAAAATATTTAGTGTTATTAGTTAAGTCGAAAATAAAGCATTCATTAGAATAGTATTATGGTTAAAAAACAAAATGAACTTAAAAGTAAATTTACTAAATTGATCAAAAGTAATAATTTTAGTTTCGACGATTTATCACAAATATCGACAGAACAAGGAGTGTATATTATTTATAGTAATAGGAATAAAGTTTTACATGTAGGTAGAACTGTTAGAGCAAGAAATGGATTAAAGCAGAGATTGACAGATCATAAACGAGGGCAATCTAGTTTTGTTAAAAAAGGGTTGAAAGGTGATAGAGATAGATTAAGAAATTGTCATTTTAAATATATAGTAGAAGATAATAATAGAATTAGAGCATTATTAGAATGCTATACAATTGGAGGGTTATACCCTGAACATATTGGCTTAGGAAAAAGAAAAAAATAGTTCTAGACCGAGGTTTGAATAAGACACCAAGACACCCCTTTTTATAGTGTCTCATTTGTCTCATTCACTCCGACCGAGAGGGGTTGTACTAGTCTATGAATGAGTGCTAGAATACCTCTAAGGTTACCACACTACATTGGTACTAGACCGTGTGTGTGAGCCATGAAAAAATCAACATCTCACGATGTTGGTTTTTTTATAGTTCTGAAATAGATAGGGAATCGAACGGGTACGAGAGAGGCAATCCCGCGTTAGCGGGAGTAGACGAGCGACAAATAATCCGAGCTGACGCAGGATTATTTGGTACCCCGGGCAACGAAGCCCTGAAAGGGCAAGGCGAAATTCCCTGCCTGCTCCTCGAGTCTGAGCACGAGGCTCACCTTAGAGCGATGACCGGCAGGCAGGTCGTCCGACTGTGAGGCTTTAATAAAAAGCAAGCCCGGAAAATTAAAAGTTCCGGGCTTTACTATTAAAGATGAAATGGCTTGCTTGTTTTTACAAGAGAGTGGAGATAATTTCTCTAAATGACAAGCCTTTTTTAAATGCCTCTACGGCATTTTTTTTATAAAAAACATTAGCGATATCTTCCCAGTCATTAAAAGAGAAGAAATTTTTAAGTGAACCATTCGTATTTTGGTTAGGGTTAAACCAACCAAAAGGTACGCCGGCAACTTCTGCCAATTTACCGTCTTTGATCGGATCATCACCGAAATAGATCATCCTTTGGCGGCTTTCCATGAGGAATCTAACTAGTTGGAGTTGATTGGTCATTGCACCATGAATGACGGAAAACCACATGAGGTGAATTAAATCAAATAAAGTAACAGATGGTTTAATTCGCATTGCTTGTTTTTTTGGATATGCTCGTCCTCTCATTTCATCATCAGTTAGAAGTATTGGTGGACAAGGAAGCCCCCATACTTTGAAAGTCTCTTGAATAAACTTCTCATGGCCAGATGAAAGAATGGCTAACTGGATGTTTACTGAGTTATTATTTATCTTTTTTATCATTTTCAGGAATTCCAGAATTCCTTTACAGGGACGAGGCCAAGTTTCTCTAATTTCTTTTGCTAGATATTCCAGCTTAGAGCGGACTAACATTTCTGTGATAACACCATTTGGATTCCAAGAATTGGCTTGAGGCCATTCAAGTGGATGTCCTTTACCTTCAGGAACCAACCCATTAAGAAGTTCGTGGTTTTTTACAAAGAATTGCTTGGCTGCTTGGATTAAACTTTCTTTGTTTCCTTTCGAGAGAATTGCCTCAACCAGTTCTCCTGGAGCTCTATTTTCAAGTCGACCAATTTTGTTGAATACACTCAGTCCCGTATTTCCAAAGACTGATTTAACAGCATGTGTATATGCTTCATTGACGCCGATGCCATTAGGGCTCAGCTCGAAAGTATTTGCAACACATCCGTCAAAATCACAAATAACTAGATATTCTTGTATCATGATATTGCCCTCCTATATGGCTTATCAAAAAGTTTATTGTTAGCAAATATTTATTATTTATATTGAAAAGAACCAAGTGTTATTATTAGTCTTTTATCCTTACTTTTTAGGATTTTTTATTATAGAATAAAATATTATTAAAAGCAACTTTTTATTAAAATTAGATAAAAATCAACTTGAAAGCATTTATTAAAAATGTTAAATTAAATAAAAGTAGCTTATTAAATATTTTATGGATCCAAACAATTGGTATGTAATTACAGGCGCTCCTTCAGCTGGTAAAACTACTTTGATTAAATTATTAGAGGAAAGGGGCTACGATGTTGTTCATGAAGTGGCTAGAGTTTATATCGATCAAGAAATAGAGAAAGGAAAAACTATTGATCACATACGTCGTGATGAATTTTTGTTTCAAAATATTGTATTAAAAATGAAAATCGAGATAGAAAATAATTTACCAAAGGGGAAAATTATTTTTTTTGACAGAGGTATTCCTGACACCGAGGCTTATTATAAATTATATGGAAAAGAAAATGATGAATTTTTAAAAGAGGCTATCGATAATTGTTTATATAAAAAGATTTTTTTACTTGATTTTTTCAATATGCATAAGGATTATGCCAGAACGGAAAACAGCGAAAAACAAATAAAAATTCATGATTTGTTAGAAAAAAGTTATCTGAAAACAAATATTCCTATTGTTAAAGTGCCAAAAATGAAATCAAAAGAGGATAGATTAAATTTTGTTTTGGATAATTTATAGTTTGAAAATAACCATACATCCAGAATGCATTGAACTAATACAATAATTTGTAATGTCAAGATAGTTGATATATAATCAATAATAGCTATGTATTTGAGATTTCTAATGATCAGATTAGTTTTTTTTATATAAAAAAAATAATAAAAATATTTAATTAAAAAAAATGTATGCCCAGTAAAAAAATTATTTTGTTAGTAAGTGTAGTTTTTATTTTTGCTATTAGTTTTTTTAATACTCCTACAGAGGTGAAAGCGCAGGATAATACTATTTGCGCGGTATATTTTACAGGTATTGGTTGTCCACATTGTTCCAAAACAGATCCTGTATTATTTGAAGAATTGTTAGATCAATATCCAAATTTATTTATCATTGAATATGAAATTTATAATCAGCAAGAGAATGGCACACTTTTGTATTCATATAATCAAGAATATAATTCTGGTTTAGGTATTCCATTAGTGATTTTTAATAAAGAAACTAATTTTAAAGGTGATAGACCTATTTTGAATAACGCAAATAAATTTTTGAATAAAAATAGCAATAATAAATGCCTTTTACTTGACGGTTCAGCTGTTGATTTTGCTTCTTTGGATATTGCTGCTTTACATGGTTTGCCAAAAATATGGCATCAAAATAAAATTTTAATTAAGCAAAAACAAGGTGCTAATGACAGTCAATTGTTGAGAGATTTATTAATTAATAATAATATAGATAAGGTTTTAGATAATAAGAATTACAATCAGGTAGAATCTATATCGGTTCATCTTTCTGGAAAGAGTTTATCTTTTGACCATGCTATTAATTTAGGTAATTGGTTATTTCAATGGAATGGGGAGTCTTCAGATAAAGTAATACAAACAGATGTTTTTTCTGATAATATAAATCAAAAAAATAGTTTTTCATCTGATTCAGCTGATGAAACCAATAAGTTGAATCTTACTTGGACTAAAATAATTTCTTTAGCAGTTGTAGACGCGGTAAATCCATGCGCTTTAGCAGTATTAGTTTTGATGTTGACTGCAATCTTGGCTTACAATCCGAGTAATCGTAAAAACATTATTTTAGCCGGATTAGCTTTTATATTTTCAATTTATATTATGTATTTATTTTATGGTTTGGTTATTATTAAATTTTTTAAGGTAGTCCAGGCTTTAACTGTTGTACGTTTATGGCTTTATAAAATTTTAGGAATAATTGCAATCATTTTAGCTATTTTGAATATTAGAGACTTTTTGAAATATAAGCCCGGTCAAGTAGGCACTGAAATGCCATTATTCTTAAGACCAAAAGTACAAAAAATAATTAGTGGCGTTACTTCTATCAAGGGAGCCTTTGGTGTGGGTATTTTTGTAACCTTATTTTTATTACCATGCACTATTGGACCATATATTATTGCTGGAGGTATTTTATCAGCTTTAGAAGTATTACAGACACTTCCGCCGTTATTTTTGTATAATTTGATTTTCATCAGTCCAATGCTTATTATTGTGGCAATTGTTTATATTGGGTTTCGTAAAGTGGAAGATATTAATAATTGGAAAGAAAAGAATATCACAAAGTTACATTTAGTAGCTGGCATAATTATGTTATTTTTAGGATTAGTAATGATTATGGGATGGGTATAAGGAAGTTTATAATAGCCATTTTGACATAAAAAGATTTTAAAATAAGTTATGGATAAATTATCAAATTCAAAAGTCAAAATAGAATCAGAATTAAAAGAAATTAAAAATGAAATATTAAATTGCCAGAAGTGTTCATTGTATAAAACCAGAAAATACCCGGTTATTGGCCAGGGCAATCATCAGCCGAGAATTATATTGATTGCTGAAGCGCCTGGTAGTTGTGAAGATAAAACTGGGAGACCATTTTGTGGTCAGTCTGGTAAAATATTAGATGAATTATTATATGCGGTTAATATTGCCAGAGAGGATATATACATTACAAATATTTTAAAATGCCGGCCGCCAGGCAATCGCGATCCTTTAGCAGATGAAATTAATTCATGTGGTGGTTATTTGTTAAGGCAGATAAGCATTTTAAAGCCGCAAGTGATATGTTCTTTAGGTAATTTCGCAACCAAATATATTATGGAAAAGTTTGATTTATTAGCTGAATTTAAAGGAATTAGTAAAATACATGGACAAGAGTTTTCTGTTAAAAATGCTGATTATGGTCAATTTAAAATTATTCCCTTTTACCACCCAGCTGTAGCATCTTATCGTATAAATATGAAAGAATTATTATTAGCAGATTTTAAAATTTTGCAAAAATTTATTTGATAATTTTTTACTAAAGTAATGATAAATAAAGTTTTATAAAAAAATGGGAATAAATCAAAAACTAATAAATCAATTATTTAATTTATCAGATTTGCCTTTGACGCAGCTTTCTCATACTTTTGCCCAAGCCTCTATCTGGTATGAAGAGGGTATGAAAGATCAGATCGCTACTTTTGATTTGGTAGTTAGAGATATGCCCAAGCATCGGAATTATTTAGTGGCTGGGGGCTTGGAAGAAGTAATAGGTTATTTACTTAAGTATAAATATTCAGATGAGGATATAAAATACTTATTAGATGGAGGGTTGATTACTAAAAATTTTGTAAAATATTTAAAGCAATTAAGATTTACTGGAGATGTTTATGCCATGCCAGAAGGGACAATACTTTTTCCCGGTGAACCAATTATTAGAATAACTGCGCCATTGATTCAGGCTGCTTTGATAGAGATATTTTTATTAACAGTCGGAGTTTCAAATATTATTTTTTTGAGTAAAGCTGCTAGATTACGATCAGCTTCACCGAATAATGTTCCATCATTGGGTATGCAGCGAGCTTATTCTTTTGAATCTGGCATGAAAGCACTTAGAAGCGGATATATTTGTGGTTCCAAAATGAATGTGTGGTCTAGTTTTGTAAAAAAATTTGGATTGAAACAATCTGATTACATTATTAATGGACAGCATTTATTTATTAAATCGTTTAATAATGAATTGACGGCTTTTCGGAAAATGGCTAAATATTTTCCTGATAATACATCAGTAATGATTGATACTTATGATTTTGATCAGGGTTTAGCTAATGCTATTACTGTCGCTAAGGAATTAAAACAACAAGGATATAATTTGGAATATGTCACTATTGATTCTGGAAATTTGGAAAAACTTAGTAAACAGGTCAGGAAAGAGCTTGATCAGAATGGATTGAAAAAAGTAAAGATTATTACTGCTACAAATTTGGATGAATATAAAGTTAAAAAATTGGTACAAAACCGGGCACCAATAGATATATTTGTGGTAGCAACCGAGTATGTCACTATGGCTGATTCATCAAAACTAGAAGTAGTCTACAAAATGGCAGAATTAAAAGATGGCAAAAATATTCAATATACTGCCAAACTATCACCTGGTAAGGAAAGTTATCCTGGCCGGAAACAAGTATTTAGAAAATATAGAAACGGCAAAATAGTTGAAGATATTATTGGTTTGGAAAATGAAAAATTAGGCGCGCCTTTACTAAAGCAATATATGTCTAAGGGACGAATTATAAGAAAAATTCCAGATATTAAAGAAATTAGAAAATATTTTGATAAACAATTTGCGACTATTCCGCAGAGGTTATTATCAATAGATAAAGATATAGAGTTTAAAGTGAAAGTAAGTAGGGAGATTAAAAAAATATTCAACCAAATAAAGAAAGAACATAAATAATATTTTTATTTGATTTTACTTTACAGCATGTTTTTATGACAAATAAAGATAATAAAATAAATAAATGAATAATTTTTTAGAACTTAATTTAGAAAATATTCCAGATTACTATCGACGAATTTTGAGTAAATATTTATTCAAGGCTGATTTATTAAAAGTAGATGAAGTGCATAATGGTTTTAATAATTATTTATTTAGATTAATTGTAAATTTTAAAGGTAAGCATAAAGTTTATTATTTAAAACAAGCACAGAAATATAATAAAAGAAGTTATTTACAAGGAAAGCCTATTTATCTAAGTCCAACTAGAATTATTGGAGAAGTAGATCTAATATCTAGATTGGAAAAAATATGGCCTATTGGAACTGTGCCTAAAATTATTTATTTTGATAAAAAAAATTATATTTTTTTAATGAATGATATTTCTGGAAATGCTAAATTTTTACCTAAAGAATTTGATAGAAATAAAGTGCATCCAGAAGCTGGCAGTACTTTAGGTAGGTTATTAGCGAAACTCCATTCTTCTACTTGGAAAAAGAGTGTTTATCCCAAATCAAAAATTTCATATCAAAATAAATTGAAAAAAGAATTATTTGAAAAAAATTGGTCTAAAGGTATAAAAAAGGTGGTTGATTCAAAATTAGTTAATAGTTTATTTAAACCTAATAAGTATATTTCCACTTCATTGATTTGGGGTGATCCAATATATAGAAATATTTTTGTAAAACCTAATGGAAAAGTGAGTTTAGTTGATTTTGATCACACTTTAAAATTCAATCCCTTATTAGATTCAGGTATTTTACTTTCACATTGGACATGGATGTGGTTGAAGCCAAATAAAAAATTAAAAAAAGATTGTGAAAAATTTATAAAAAATTATATCAGTAATTATTATAAAGCATGGTTTAAGCATCCTAATTTTGATAGAAAAATTAAAGACGAATTTGATTATTGGCTACCTTGTTGGATTGGTTGGTATATGCTATCAAGAACAGAAGGAAAATCTGGTTCTTATTTTGAAAAATATCCAACTTGGGAAAAAAAGATTAAGCAATTAGGAATTGATTTGATTGAAGGAAATTTATCAGAGCATAGTAGAAAAATAGTAGATTTATTAAAATAAGATAATTATTAATAAAAAATATATGAAAAAATTATATAAGCCTAATCATGAGGATTACACATTTATTCAAGGGGATAGAGATCCTGATGAAAATATGCGTAATATAGCTTCACAATTAGGTGAGGAATTATCCAAGAGAGATGTCAAAGTAAATGTAGGTTCTTATGGTGGTTTTGTTAAAGTATTGCAGGAGTCAGGTGTTGAAATTTATCCTCATGTAATGGTGTGGGAAGGTAAAGAATTACAATTTAACCAGGATGAAGTAGAATCAATCAATTGTATAGAAATAGCTGAGCAGATGTTGCAGAATGAAAAAATAGATGAAGAAGAGAAAAAAAATAGAATCAAAGATGTTTCATGGGCTTTACGAATGGGGTTGTTTTTATCAAATTCTAGCTCTTTTGCATTTTTTCCTGGCACTAGAGGAACGAGATCTCATTTATTATCTGCTTTAGCATTCAATTTAACATCTGACAAGCCTAAACCTGTGGCTTTAATAGGATGGGATGAAGATGATTTGAATTTGCAAAATCATTCAGAATATCCAGAACTTAAAGACAGAGAAGATGCTTGGCTTAAAAGTTTTGCTTCAGAGTTGAGAGAAGAATTTCCGTCATGGCTAAAAAATTTTGATAAAGAAGATATTGATGGAATAGTTGAATTTCTTACAAATAAAACAGAAAATAATGATTAATATATTATATGATAAATGATTTAGTCACCAAAGAAGATTTGATTTTATTTACTTCCGGGACCAGGTTTACTTTGAGAAGCGTTTACTATGAAGAAGGTTTTGCCGACACAATAGCAAGTTTTGATTTATTTGTTAGAGAATTGCCAGACAAAAGAAACTATTTGGTATTTGCTGGATTGGAACATATTTTGGATTTTTTATTAAATTTAAAATTTACTGACCGGCAACTTAAGTGGTTGAAAAAAACATATGGCTTTTCTGATGAAGTAATGAAGTATTATAAAAAATTTAAATTTACTGGTGATGTTTATGCTATGCCTGAGGGTAGTATATTTTTTGCAAATGAGCCGGTGATTAGAATAGTTGCGCCGATTATTGAAGCGCAAATGGTAGAGATTTATTTGACCAATACAATTTTTTTACAAACAATTTTAGCATCAAAAATTTCCCGGTTTGTCTGCGCAGCCAAGAATAAAAAATCAATATTTGGATTTAATCGGAGTTATGGTCTGGATACGGCGATGAAATTGGATCGGGTAGGGAAGATTGTTGGGTCTAGTCAATCAGTTGTGCCGATTAATAGTTTTAGAAATCCCGGGCTCGCTACTTTTTCAAATCATATGTTTCATCATTTTGTTACAGCATTTGATAGTGAAATTGAGGCGTTTGAAGCTCATCTAAAACGTTATCCTGATAAAGCGACTGTTTTGGTGGATACTTATGACACTATTAAGGGAGTTAAAAATTTTATTAAGGTGGCGGTCCGAGTAAAGGAGAAAACCGGCAAACAGCCTAAACATATCATGCTTGATAGCGGTGATATATATTCATTAAGCGTTCGCGCCAGGAAAATGCTTGATGATGCTGGACTTGATAGGGTTGGCATTATGGGAGTCAGTAATTTGGATGAGTATAAAGTAGATAAGATGGTCAAAAAAAATGCGCCGATTGATCTTTATAGCGGTACCACTAATATTTTGACGCCGATTGACGCGCCAGTATTGGAGTTGGTTTATAAGTTGAATGAAATTAGAAAAGACGGCAGGGTATATCCGAAGATGAAATTATCCAGTCAGAAAATATCTTTGCCTGGTAGAAAACAGGTATTTAGACAAGAAAAAAATGGTAGATATATAGGAGATGTTATTGGGCTTAGTTCAGAGAAAATTAGCGGCCGGAAAATGCTGATTAAATATATTAGCCAAGGAAAATTAGCAAGGAAGTTGCCTGACTTAGCATCAATAAAGAAATATTATGAGAAAGAAAAAAATAAATTTAAACAGTCTTTATTAGAAGTAAGTAAAAAAGTGGAATACAAGGTGTCAATTAGTAAAGATTTGAAAAAGTTAATGAAAAAAACCAGAAAAGAAATTGAACAGAAGAATTATTAGTAGATTATTCGCACCACTATGTCACTTTGTACAGGGATAACATACCCCACTCTCTTGATATGTACATTGATAGAGGGGATGTGCTAATAATGTTTTTATTTGTAGAAATGTTAAAAGTTAAATTTTTTTTGCCCGCCGTATTGGAGAGAGAGGGGAATTTCCGCTCGAGGCGGATCAGCCTTGGCTGAAAAAGGTCTACTTACTGGCAGGTAGGGGGTGGGTAGTATTAATGTTTAGAAAGGGTTTATAAATTGGGATGAAAAAAGAGCTATCAAAGCTCTTTTTAGATTGAAAAATCTATTTCATTAATTTCCTCGGCCGTGTTTATATGATAAATATTTATTTTCATATAGGGAGGTATAATACCAAGAGAAAATTCTTTTATCAATCCGACCCAATTAAAAAAACTGTTATTAAAAAAAACTATTTTTTTTAATTTTTTTTCTGGCTGAATTTGATACTGAACATTTCTTATTTGCATTACAGTTTGTAATTCAAATAATGTTCCTTCGTTACCTGGCATAAAAATATAAGCATCAGCGGCCATCAAGCGTTTGACGCGCCAGAGAAATTGTTGTTCTAAGTTATTTCCCCGAGCTATTATTTTTTTTGTTAAAAATTTATTAGCTTTTAATTTAACGGGAAGAGGAAATAATACCCCAGTAATATTAATGGTTTTATTATTTGCATTATTAGCGCCTTCAGAGATAGCCGTCATAATTCCTGAATACCCTCCAGAAATAATTGAAAGATTTTTTCTGGCTAAAGCCAGACCTAAATTATAGGCTGACTGATAAAAATTATGAGTAGTTTTACTACCACCAAATACTGCGATTTCCATTTTAGCTCCTTTCTGATTGATTTAATGAACAAATTAATTTAGAAAATATAGCATTTTATTATTGGGATGTCAATATTAGTATTAAAAATAAGATAGGTGTAGTGACAGAGCATTGCTCTGTCACTACGATCTAAAGATGTTATACATAAAAATGATATTGTATTTTATAGTAAAATTTACTATACTCTAAACTAGAGTTGAATAAACTCTTTATTTATTTAAATATAAATATGAATGAATTAAATTCACAAGATCAGAAGGTTTATACGCTTTTTTCACCAATCGTGAAACTTGTTAAAGTATTTAAAGATACTGAAAATAAGGTATTGCCACCAGAAGATTCACGCATAAAATTAAATACAGTCGTTTCCAAAATGTCCTTATTTTATGAAAAAATAAGGAATGCTGTTGATTATGAAGAAGAACATTTATTAAGAGAAAGGGCAATTCGGAGGAATTTGAAACGAACCATGACTTTGCCAAATAGATCAGGAAAAATTATTGCTAAACCTTTGGTGCTTGATATGGTTAGGTCTGGTTATTTGCCCAATAATGAGTTATCAGAAGATATTGTTACTAAGGGTGAGATAATTATTGATAAGTATTTGGGGTTAATTGATCGAATAGGAAAATACAAAGAAAAGAAAGAGAAAGTAGAACTTTTTGAATGGCTGGTAAATATTTTATCTATAGAACTTGATGATTTATTTGAAACAAAATCAAAAGAGGATTCTTTGGTAGAGTGCATGTATCAAGTTGTCAGCAAGGATATTGTAGTTACAGATTCAAAATATAGTGAATCCGATATTAAAATCCAATTATATATAGCAATTTTAAGATCATTGATTAAGGCTGATATTGCCAGAGTGGGATATTATCTATGGCAATTGTATGTTCCAAATTGGCGTGAAGCAGAGGAAATTGATTTGACAGATGTTGCTCAGAAGATCGGCAGCATATACCAAAAAATTCAAATGCAGATAAAGCATCCTTTAGGGGATCTTTATATGAGGATTTTGAGAAAGTATAATGTTATTTTTTTAATAATTCAAGATATTATCAAAGATGAGCCGGCTGCTGCTATTGATGTGTGGAAAAATCCCGCATTATTGGAAGAGAAGATTCGCAATGCCACTAAGAAACGTTATAAAATTTCTAAAGTTAAATTGAGAAGAAGCATAGTCAGAAGTATTATTTATCTTTTGATTACTAAAATGGTTTTGGCCGTCTTGTTGGAATTACCATTAGACTGGTTAATAGAAAGAGAGTTGAATATTATTAGTATCGTTATTAATGTTTTATTTCCACCGGCTTTAATGTTTTTGATCGGATTGTTTATTCGTGTTCCTAGTATGAAAAATACCGACAAGATTGTTCAAGGTATTAAAGAAATTTCATATCAATTTGATGAAAGACAAGTTTTACATAAGATTAAGAAGCAGTTAAAGCGCAGTGTATTCATGACCAGAGCTTTTAGAGTTGTTTATACAATTATTTTTACATTTACATTTGGTATGATTTTTTATGGATTGCATAATTTGAGTTTCAATATTGCTAGCATGGTAATATTTATATTTTTTCTATCTCTGGTTTCATTTTTTAGTATTCGCATATCTCAGTCAGCTCGGGAACTCCATATTATAGAAAAAAAGGCTAATGTGTTTACGTTTTTTAAGGATTTTTTTTCATTGCCAATTTTACATTTTGGCCGCTGGCTTTCTAATAATTTAAATAAAATTAATTTTTTTGTAATTTTGTTTGATTTTGTGATTGAAGCGCCGTTTAAAGTTTTGGTTGATATTATTGATGAATGGACCACTTATGTTGAAGAAAAAAAAGAAGAATTGTATTAGGATTTTGATAAAATTAATTTTTTGAATAAATTTGTCTAATATTAGACAAATTTTTAGATAAACACTTGACAAAATCGTTAAAATTTGCTATTATTTAATGATTTAAAATAATATGATATAATTAAAATAATGGATAAAGATAGGAGAAAAAAAATTGATAATAATAAATCCAAAAAAACATTTTGGGGAATTTTGTGTTTATTAGCTGGAATGTTTATTTTTTTATATCCAAAGAGGAAAAGAATAAAAAAGATAGCCCTAAATGAAAAAGATAAGTGTGTGAGTGCTATAGAAAAAGAGTATGGAGTATTAAAACATGGAGTCAAAAAATTTCCCCACAGGGTTTTAATGACATTGAAAGATGTTTTTGTACCTCATGAGGGCAATAATCATAAACCAAAAGCATTGCATCCAAAGTCGTTGAAAGCATATGTTATTTTGTTAGTTTTGATAAAAATATTTGTAACAGGTTTTATATTCTTTACATATCCAAATCCAGCTAGGCTTTCAGAAAAGATCGCTAATGAAGTTTTTTCATTAACCAATCAGTCAAGGCAATCAGAGGGTGTAGATATAGTTACTTGGAATGATTCATTAACTAGAGCGGCTCAGAATAAAGCTCAAGATATGATAAATAATAATTATTTTTCTCATGTAAGTCCAGATGGCACTCAGCCGTGGCAATGGATCAATAAAGGAGAATATAGTTATGTTTATATGGGTGAAAATTTAGCGATGGATTTCAGTTCAGCTGAGATAGCGCATTCAGCATTTAAAAAATCTCCCACTCATTGGAAAAATATTATGAACAGTAAATACAGTGATATGGGGATTGGCGTTGCTGTTGGGGAAATTGATAACAGACAAACGATTGTTTTGGTTGAATTTTTTGGTACTGCTAAGGCGCCGGCTCCACAATTAGTCAAAGCAGCTGAAGCAGCAGAAACTGAAAAGCAAGATATTGTACCTATTCAGGAAGAACAGCCAAAACAAGAAATTGAAGAGATTCCAGTGGTTAAGGATGTTGTTAAGTCAGAAGAAAATAAGTCAGAATTAGATGATATTAAAGAAGATATAATCGAACCGTCTGTTATTGGTGAAATTTATGTTGAAGAGGATGTTGTTGATCAAGTTGCAGAAGATCAAAAAATTATTGCCAATCAAGATAAAGTGGCAGCTGAATCTGATACAAAGATAGCTTATGAACCAATTGCTCAAAAATTGGTTCCAGAAATAACAGTACCAAAAGTATTTTCTGCTTCCCAGCAATTAAAAGTGGTACCGATAGAGCAAAGAAATATTAGTAAAGGTATGGTTGATTATGTGATATTGTATGGTAGATATATAATGCTTTTGTTCTTATTGGTTTTGATGGCTATTTTATTGGTTAATATTTTGATAAAGCCTCATATTCAGCATAGCGGTCTGATATTGCAGACAGTAGCCTTAATAATTGTTGTTTCGGCTTTTTTATTTGTCAGATTTCATTTTATAGAAGATTTAAGCGCTGTAATCATATATTAAAATAATACAAAAACAGTCTCGCGAACGCGGGACTGTTTTTTTGATTTCAAGTATTTAATATGATATAATTTGATCAGTATTATTAAATATTTATTATGTTAGAAGAAAATTTATCATTGGAGTCAAATGCTAAAAAAAATATATTAGTTAGTGGCGGAGCTGGGTTTATTGGCTCTCATTTATGTGATGAATTAGTCAAACAAGGTCATAATGTAGTTTGCATAGATAATTTTGTCAGTGGTACTAGGTCAAATATAGAATTTTTATTACAAATGCCTAATTTCAAGTTTATCAATCATAATATTGTTGAACCTTTTGACTTGGAAAGCTTGTCGGAATTATCTGTTTTCAATATTATTACCAAAGGTATTGACGAAATGTATAATTTGGCTTGTCCAACATCTTATAAAGAATACAAAGAATTGCCATTGGAGACTATTTTGACTAATTCACATGGATCTAGGAATATGCTTGAAGTTGCGGTGAAATATAAAGCCAAATTTTTACACGCCTCAACATCATCGGTTTATGGAGCGCCTTTGAAAAATGTGAAATTTTTCAAAGAAGATTATTGGGGGTTTGTAAATCCAATTGGTCCTAGAAGTTGTTACAATGAAGGCAAAAGATTTGCTGAAAGTTTAGTTGATAATTATAAAGATAAATATAAGCTAAAAACAAAAATTGCTCGCATCTTTCAAACTTATGGTCCGCGAATGAGATTTGATGATGCCAGATTGATTCCCGATATGATTCGTTCCGCTTTAAAAGGTGACAATTTGATTATTTATGGTGGTGAAGAAAAAAGCACTTCATTCTTATATGTATCTGATTTGGTTGAAGGTTTATTGAAATTAATGAATTCTGATAATAATGAAGTTTTCAATTTTGGCTATCCACAAGAGATAAAAATAGAAGATGCAGCTAGGATAATTATAAAAACAACTGATTCAAAGTCAAAAGTAAAATATGAAGATGAATTGCCATTTATTATGACTCACGGTTTGCCTGACACAAAGAAGGCTAAAGAATTGCTCGGATGGTTTCCTTTAGTGGGGCTTGAGGATGGTTTAATAAAAACAGTTGAGTATATGAAAGCTCAAAAAGGAGTTTTGAAGTTTTAATAAATCTAATTTTTAAAGAAGAATAAAGATGGAAAAAAATATTTTTACTTCCGAGTCTGTTACTGAGGGACATCCTGATAAAGTTTGTGACCAAATTTCAGATGCAATTTTAGATGAGCTATTGAAGCAAGATCCAAATTCACATACTGCTATTGAATGTCTGGCTACAACTGGTTTAGTGGTAGTGGCTGGAGAAATAAGAACTAAGGCATACGTTGATATTGCTGGAGTTACTAGAAAAACTATCAATGAGATTGGCTATAATAATTCTAGTTCAGGTTTTAAAGGTGATGATTGCGGGATTTTGATAAGTATTGATGAACAATCTCCTGACATTTCTCAAGGCGTTGATAAAGGTAAAGGCAAACACAAAGAGCAAGGAGCAGGAGATCAAGGTTTAATGTTCGGTTATGCTTGTGATGAAACACCTGAATTGATGCCATTGCCTATTATGTTAGCTCATAAAATGGCAAAAAGATTGGCTACTGTTAGAAAGAGTAAAACTTTGTCTTATTTAGAGCCTGATGGAAAAACAGAAGTAGCAGTTGAATATGTGAATGGCAAGCCAACCAGAATTGATACTGTAGTAGTAGCAACGCAACACAATGAAAAAGTAGCACAGGCAACTTTGGAAAAAGATATCAAAAAGCAGGTGATTGATTATGTTGGTAAAAAATATATTGATAATAAAACCAGAATATTTATAAATGCTACCGGTAAATTTATAAAAGGAGGACCTCCAGCTGATGCTGGGCTTACCGGACGAAAAATAATTGTTGATACTTATGGCGGGTATGCTCCGCACGGTGGCGGCGCGTTCTCTGGAAAAGATCCGTCTAAGGTTGACCGCAGTGCTACTTATATGGCCAGGTATATTGCCAAGAATATAGTGGCAGCAAAACTGGCAAAAAAATGTTTAGTGCAATTATCATATGTTATTGGAGTTGCTGACCCAGTTAGTGTTATGGTTGATACGTATGGAACTAGCAAGCTCACCAATACTAAGATTGAAAAAATAGTTAGAAAAGAATTTGAATTGAAGCCGGCAGGTATTATTAAGCAATTAAAATTGAAGAAACCAATTTATCGGAAAACAGCAGCTTATGGGCATTTTGGCAGAAATGAACAAGGGTTTGCTTGGGAAAAAACAGATAAATTAAATTCATTAAAGAAATATAATAAATAGTCATGAAAATAATTGTTACTGGAGGAGCAGGATTTATTGGTTCCAATTTAGTTGATTTATTGATTGCAGATGGTCATCAGGTTTTAGTAGTGGATAATTTATCTACCGGCAGGCAAGAGTATATCAATGCTCGGGCTGAATTTAAAGATATTGATATTGTTGATGAGAAATTGCCAGAAATATTCAAAGATTTTAAACCAGAGGCAGTATATCATTTAGCTGCTCAGAAAAATGTTCGAGTATCATTAGAAGATCCTTTGTTTGATGCCAGGATAAATATAATGGGTTCTTTAAATGTAATAGAATCAACTCATCAGGCTGGAGGAAATAAATTAATATTCGCATCATCAGGCGGTGCTATATATGATGCCAATCAAGCCATGCCTTTGACTGAAAATTCTAAAGCCAAACCTTTATCACCTTATGGTATTAGTAAATATACTATTGATCAGTATTTAGAGTTTTATTACCATAATTATCAATTGAATTATGTTAGTTTGCGGTTTGCTAATGTTTATGGGCCACGTCAAGATCCTTTGGGTGAAGCTGGGGTAGTAGCGATATTTTTTGATAAATTAATAAACGAAGAACAAGCTAAAATTTTTGGTTCAGGCAAGCAAACACGTGATTATGTTTATGTCGGCGATATAGTTGAATCTCTTAAAGCAACTTTAAACCCATCTGCAAATGGTACTTATAATATTGGTACTGGCAAGGAAGTAGATGTAAATGAGCTTTATCAGATGCAAACAAATATCGCAGATAAAGCTATTTCGGCAGAACACATTCAGGCAATTGTCGGTGAGTTAATGCGAAATGCTTTAAATAGTGATAAAGCTAAGCAGGATCTAGGTTGGCAACCGCAAATAGAGTTAGTTCAAGGTTTAAAATTAACTTATGAATGGTTTAAATCCAAATAAAAAAATATTTATTATTATCCCTGCATGGAATGAAAAAGAAAGAATAGTTCAAGTAATAGCTAATTTGAAAAAGCATGGTTATGATAGAATTGTGGTAGTTGATGATAGCTCTTGTGATAATACTGGAAAGCTCGCGAAAGAGAATGGAGCAATTGTTTTGTCGCATATTATCAATCGCGGTCAGGGAGCAGCTTTGCAAACTGGTAATACATATGCAGTAAAAAATGGTGCTGATATTATTGTGCATTTTGATGCTGATGGTCAGATGAGACCTGAAGATATTTCCAAAATGATAGAACCGATTATTAATGGCAAAGCAGAAATTACCTTAGGATCAAGATTTTTGGGACAAACTAAAAATATACCTTTTACTAAACGTTATATATTATTGCCAGTATCAAGGTTGATTAATTATTTGTTTACTGGTCTTTGGCTTAGTGATGTGCATAATGGTTTTCGGGCATTATCAAAAGAAGCTTGCTTGAAAATAAATATCAAGCAAGATGAGTTTTCCCATGCTACTGAAATTATTGAACAAATAAAAATTAATAATCTTAGATATGAAGAAGTGCCAGTAACAATAATTTACCATGAATATGGTATGAATTTGTTTGGCGCTTTTCGTATTTTAAAAGAATTATTAATCGGCAAGTTAATTAGATAATTATATGGATTTTAATATTTTACAAATAGCACTTTTGATTTTTATTGTTTTTGTTTTACTTAGAGTATTAAAAAGATTTAGAAATAATGATGTTACATTTAAAGAGTGGCTACTTTGGTCATTATTTTGGCTAGTTGTTCTGGTAGCTACATTTCTGCCGCAAAGTACTGATTTTTTAGCCAAAAAAATAGGATTGGAAACTGGTCGTGGTGTAGACTTGGCTGTTTATGCCTCTATACCAATTTTATTCTATTTGATTTTTAAAGTGATAGCTAAATTGGATAAAATTCAGCAGAATCAAACAAAAATAGTTAGACATTTAGCTATAAAAAATTTTTCAGAAAAAGAAAAAAAAGAATGAAATCAACTGTTATAATAATTTTAACTTATAATAGCAGGGGTGATATTGGCCCTTGTCTTAATTCTGTTTTAAGTCAAAGCTATAAACAGGATTATGATGTGGTGGTAGTTGATAATAATTCCGACGATGACACAGTAAAATTTGTAAAAGAAAAATATCCAAGTATAAAATTGATTGCCAATAAAAAAAATACCGGATATGCTGGCGGAAATAATATTGGTTTGAATTATGCTTTGGAAAAAGATTATCAAAATTATATTTTATTGAATCCGGACATGATTGTTGATATTGATTGGCTGAAGTATTTGATTGCTGTAGCGGATAGTAGAGAAGATGCTGGCATTATTCAATCTAAAGTTCTATTTTTTCACGAAAAGTTTAGAATTAATACTATTGGTAATCCGATTCATTATTTGGCTTTTTCTTGGTCTGGAGGGTATAAAAAATTAAGCAGTGCTTATCAGGAAATTATTGACATTCCTTTGGCATCTGGCAGCTGTTTGCTGGTTAAAAAAGAAGTACTAAAACAAATAGGCGTATTGGATGAGAAATTATTTATGTACCATGAAGATGTTGATTTTTCCCTGCGAGCGAAATTGGCTGGCTACAATATTATTCTCGCGCCTGATTCAAAAGCATTTCATAATTATTCATTTTCTTTTGGCACAAGAAAGTTTTATTTTTGCGAAAGAAATCGTTTATTTGTATTTTTTTCCTATTATTCATTGTTTAGTATTATTTTGTTTTTTCCATTTTTTTTACTAACAGAAATTCTGATGATAATTTATGCATTTTTTACTGGTTGGGGTAAATATAAGCTAAAAGCTTATGTCGGCTTGATTATTTTGGTGCCGCATATTTTGAAAAAGAAATTTGAATTAAGAAAAATTCGTCAAATAACTGATAGACAGATGATGGATTTTATGAGTGCTAAATTTGAATTTGATGATGTGAATAATATAGGTATAAAATATATTTATAATCCCGTCTCAACAGTTTATTTTTTGTTGATGAAAAAGATTATTTTTTGGTAATCTATGAAGATCGCTCAAATAACCTCAGTTTTTCCGCCTTATAAAGGCGGTATTGGACAAGTAGCATATCATTATGCGCGTTTATTTTATCAGAAAGGTGAAGATCCAACAGTATATACAGTTGATTATGACGCCCGAGAAAGTTTTGATTTTAAGGTAAAATATTTAAAAACATTTTTAAAATGGGGGAAAGCAGGGTTTTGCCCGCAATTGTTTTGGGAATTGAAAAAGTTTGATGTGATTGGATTGCATTATCCCAGTTTTGGATTGGCGGAAGTTGTTTGGTTATGGAAAAAAATTTTTAAATCAAAAACAAAATTGATAATTTTTTATCACCACGATGTGGTTGGTTCTAGATTTTTGGGAAAAATATTCCGTTGGCATAAAAAATATCTAATGCCTCGAATTATCAAATCAGCTGACTTGGTCATGGTATCTTCTTTTGATTATGCAAAAAATTCTTATATTAAAAATATTTATGCCAATGCGCCGGAAAAATTTATTGAATTGCCATTTGGAATAACTCATAATTTTTATCCAGCTGAGAAAAATTTGGATTTATTGAATAAATACAATATTCCAGCAGATAAAAAAATTATTATGAATTTAGGCGGACTTGATAGAAATCATTATTTTAAGGGAGTGAATAATTTGATATCTGCTTGCGCGAAAATAAAAAGTGATGACTGGCACTTGTTATTGGTTGGCAGTGGTGATTTGATTTCAAATTTAAAAGAACAAGCAAAAAATTTAAATATCGCCGATAAAATTACATTTGCTGGCAGGGCTCGTGATGAAGAATTGCCTGATTTTTACCGTTTAGCCGAGGTGTTTGTATTACCTAGTATAGATAAAAGCGAGGCGTTTGGGATTGTTTTGATAGAGGCAATGGCTTGCGGTATTCCAATAATCGCATCAAATTTACATGGGGTTAGAACAGTAGTAGATGAAAATAAAACAGGGTTTTTAGTAACACCTGGTGATGTTGATGATTTGCATAATAAAATTGAGAAAATAATTTCAAATCCGGAGTTAAGAGATAAATTTTCTATTCAAGCGCGAAAACGGGTTGAAGAAAATTATTTTTGGGATGATATTGGTGATCAATTAATAAAAATATATCAAAGTGTAATATAGAATTAAGATTTATGATTCAAGATTTAAGAGATAAATAGATTAAAATAAATTAAACTTCAAAAATCAAAATTTAAAATTTTATAAAAAGGTGAATAGCGCCACTTTCTATCCCCCTGACAAGGGGGAACTCCTGCCTGCCGGCAGGCAGGAAAGGGGGTTTTGAATAGAATTTTTAATTATTCTAATTTCCCCGTTCGCAATAGCTTGTTAGGATTAGGCTTGTGTGGCGAATAGGTAAACAAATCCCAAATTCAAGATATTAAATGAAATTTATAATTGATTATTTAAATAATAAAACACTATTAATAACATTTTGGATAAATGCTTTTTTATTGATACTGAATTTTTTATTTTTCAAAATATATTTTTTTGATATTCTTTTTTTCTTGTTATTTTTTGCTTTAATCGGAATATATTTGGCAAAAATAATTAAAAATATTTTAAAATGGTCAAGCGCTTGGTCGTTAGTTTTTTCATATTTTTCTCTTTTATATTTGTTGAGTTTTATTGTCGCGATATTTATAGATTTCTATAAGATAAATGATTTGTTGTTATTGCTAAGTTTATTAATTCCTGGGTTAATAATATTTGGTATAGCAAATCAAAAGAGATATAAGCAGGAAAAACTTAATTTTAATTGGCAAAGTAATAATAAAAATAGCGATAGCATATCAATAAATAAATATTTAATAATCATTCTGCCGGCTCTTTTTGCTTTAGGGGCGTTTTTTCTTTTTATAGCCAGAACAGGGGAGTATATTCTGACACCTTGGGCGAGCATCTCAAAATTGTATGTTTATGTATTTTTATTAATTACTTTTATTGTTGCTTTATTTGTTTTTTCTAGGGCCAGAGTAAAAATAATTTTATTATTTATTATTTTGCATTCATTTTTATTGCATGCTTACCTGCCGGTAGTTTACGAAACTGGTTTTGGTGGAGATAAATGGAGACACCTGGCTTCGGAAAAATATTTACAACAGGAAAAAGTTTATTCGCCTTCACTTTTTGGCGAACCCTTGCGAACAGTTGAGATTGGTCCATTGCAAGTTCCTGAAGTTCTGATTGCCGGAAATAAAACATCTTATGGCAATCAATGGGGGATTACTATATTACTGGCTAGATTTTTACATATTGATATTTTTTGGATTGATTATTTATTTTTGTTTGTTCTTTGGTCGCTTATTTTACCTTTATTATTATTTAAGTTTGGCAAGCTGATTTATAATAATATTCATTTTCGATTGTTACTCGCGTTTTTGCCTAGTATTTTTTATACTTTTCAAGTATTTGGTTCAATTACCATTCCAGTTGCGATAGGCAGTTTATTTTTTTTCTGGGCTTTGTATTTATGGCTGTTGTATTTGCGTGATGATAATAAGCAGGTCAGGAATATTGCTATAATTTTTTCAATTTTGATGTACCTTGGGTATGTACTTCATTTTATTGTTATTTTTGAAATAGGCTTATTGATACTGGTCATCAAGTTACTAAAACGGCCTGTTTGGCGAAAGACTGTCGTTTTTGGGCTAATTATACTATTTATTCTATTTATCCCATTTTTAGAGATATTTATGGGTTATGGGAGCTTTAAAACAGGAGTTTTCAGTTTCAATGGCGCATTAAGTGGATTGGCCAATGCTTTTGGCGCATTAACAGGAATAATAGCTTTTATTCCGCGGCCGACTCATATTGATCAAGGTAATTGGCTTTTCAATCAAACCAGATTGACTCAAACCGAAGCATCATTATTTACTTTGCGCCAGTTGCCATTTTTTATAACTTCGTTTATTTGGTTGTTGGTAGTTTTTGGATTTTACAAAATAAGAAAAATGAAATTTGATAAAGTTGCCAAATTTATTTGCGGCGGCTTAATTGTTTTAATCTGTAATTATATCATCTCTTGGTATTTTATGGACGGTAATCACATTTTAGCTAGACGGCTTGATTTGTTGATTGTGTTTTTAATGATGGTGATGGTGGCTTTGGGAATTTATTTTTTTATTGAAAATATTTTTAATCATTTAACAAAAAAACAAAAAATATATTTAGTAGCTATGGCTATTGCAATTACTGCTACAGCTACTTATACATCAGGGCCGTTTTTAGAAGTAGTTACCAAAGATGAAGTGAGAGCGGCCGAATATATCTGGCAGGAAATTGATAAAACAGACGAGAAGTATTGTGTAGTGGCTAACACTTGGCCGTTGTTGGGATTGGAAGCAGCATCGTCCAGAGAAATAATTGCCGGTGGATTTCCAGTTTATTTGGAATATGCCCAACCAGAGAGAGTGAAAATATTTGAAGGTATGCTGAAGAAACCAAACAAAAAAGATTGGTTCAAAGACGCTTTCCGAGTAACTCACGCGAATGAATGCTGGTATATGCTGGAAAAACGCTGGGTGTCAGATAAAATTTTTGAACAAATTTTGCAAAAAATTGGCAGCCCTGGCATGGAAATAGGCAATGTGATGATTTGGAAGTTTGACAAAAAGTGATATTATTAATCTGATAAAGGTTTATTTATTATAAGTAAGTTCGCATAACATACAATATTCGTTTTTATCCAAACAAAATATTTGTATAAAAACCAATTATGTGAAATAACAAAAAAAATTTTCTAATTTATAATTTTGGCAATTTAACTACATATGACTTATCCATTCAACTGTATTACAAATTTTATATTCGTTGAGCATAAACCATCAAAAGCTGATGTGATTTTGATTCCTGGTGGAAGTCGTCCACAACTTATAGAAAAAGCTGTTGAATTATACAAAGAGGGATATGCTTCTCATATTTTACCTTCTGGCGGAGCTAATCCTAAACTTACCGAATATAAAACTGAATGGGAATATCTCCAAAATATTGCCCTTTCATTAGGTGTGCCCGAAAACACTATCCTGAAAGAAGACCAAGCAAAACACACCTTCGATAATGCAAATTTATCTTGGCAAGTTCTACAAAACAGCAATTTAAAAACCAATAAAGTAATATTTGTTTGTAAAACACATCACGCAAGAAGAGCTTTGTTGACATATCAAACAGCTTTTCCAACGAACATTGAATTTGTGGTTTGTCCAATAGTTGATGAAAGAGATGTGCGCAAAGATAATTGGTTTTTAGATCAAGATAAAATAGACATCATCATGAAAGAAGTCGAAAAAATCGGGCAATATTTTGGAAAGCATATCCCTAACTGGCTGAACCGTTAAATTGCCAAAATTTCTTTTAACAAGGTAGAATTTTTTTGTTACATCACATAATAGCGTGTATCTGGTTCGGAAGATTTGACGCAATTAGATTCAAAAGGAATGTCAAATCAGCCTCTCCCAAATTTCGCAAAAAAACAATTAGATTTTTAGAGAAATTTTTGCGAAACTTCAGATACACGCGAACATTAGACGAAATGGAAAGTCATCCCTATCGAAATGTTTTTAATATCTAACTGAAATCAAATTACTATGGCACATATAAATATTGAAATCAAAGCTAAATCTAATAATCAAGATGAGATAAGAGAAATCTTAAAATCAAAGAACGCTAACTTTAAAGGTGTTGACCACCAAATTGATACGTACTTTAAAGTCAATAATGGTAGATTGAAATTAAGAGAAGGAAAAATTGAAAATCATCTTATTCATTATCAAAGAGAAAACAAAGAAGGTCCTAAACAATCTGATGTTACTTTGTTTAAATCAGACCCTAAATCTTCATTGAAAGAAATTTTAACTAAATCTCTTGGTGTTTTAGTCGTTGTTGATAAAAAGAGAGAAATTTATTTTATTGATAATGTAAAATTTCATATTGATATAGTTGAAGATTTAGGGACTTTTGTTGAAATTGAAGCTATTGATAATGATGGTACATTTGGAAAAGATAAATTACTTGAACAATGTCAATTTTTCCTTGATTTATTTAAGATTTCTCAAGAAGATTTGATTTCAGTTTCTTATAGTGATTTATTATTACAGAAGTAACGGGCTGACTTTCAACTCAAGGGGACGCTGCGCTTTCGCTTCACTACGTTACGCTCACCCTCGTATATCCCTGACGTTATTATAAATTCCGCTTCGCTTCATTTAGAATAACGCGCGCGGATACCTCCGCTGTCATACTCCATTCCGCTCCGCGGAACTTCGTATAACAGCGGATATCCAAAATTTCTTTACGCAAA
>DAOUWZ010000003.1 GCA_030666865.1 bacterium
TCCGCCATGGGCGTAGAATTTTGCGCAGGCCCTTCCCTAGTACGAGAGGACCGGGAAGGACGAACCTCTAGTGTACCAGTTGTTCCACCAGGAGCATCGCTGGGTAGCTACGTTCGGTTAAGATAAGTGCTGAAAGCATCTAAGCACGAAGCTGTCTGCAAGATTAGAATTCATTTAAGGATCCTGGGAGATGACCAGGTTGATAGGCTGCAGGTGTAAGCACAGCAATGTGTTCAGCCGAGCAGTACTAATTATCCAATTTTAACCACAAGAATTGCGTTGACTAATAGCGTTATTACTATATTTAGTTTTAGATAAGTTCCATAACCCTGGTGATTATAGTGGCAGGGTCACACCTGTTCCCATCTCGAACACAGCAGTTAAGCCTGTCTACGCCGATGGTAGTCATTATGGCGAGAGTAGGTCGTCGCCAGGGTTATGGAACTTATTTTTATTTAATTTAAAAACCAGAACTTTAAGTTCCGGTTTTTTTGTTCCCCCCTTCTGTTGATTTACTTTTTCTTGGGTTATATGATATTTTTCCTAAAAGGGTGGTTATTTATCAGACTATACCACTGATTAAAGCGATTACCATTGAAAATAGGAGCGTAGTACAAATGCACAGAGAGTTTTTTGAAATTATGTGGAGATTTATTGATACTTAATTGTTTTATAATAGTTTTAGTAAAAATTGTTGTAAGTTTATTTTTTACTTGTGGAAATGTCAAAAGAAATTTTGACATTTTTATTATTATATCGCACTATTATTAGGTAAAAACATAAAATTGTAGAAAATTTTCTGACAGTATTTTATCCACACAAGAATTCTTGTATTATTTAATTATTAAAATTTTTTTATGCAAAAGATAAAAGCTGTTTTAGCTAAGTATGGTTTAGCAAACAAAGAAATTAATGTTTATCTAGCCCTGCTTAAACTAGGACCATCGCCAGTACGCAAAGTAGCATTAGAGGCTAAAGTAAATCGCGGTACCACCTATGATATCTTGCGAAGTTTAAGGGATCATGGACTTGTAAGTTATTATCACAAAGAGACAAAACAGTATTTTGTTGCCGAAGATCCAAAAAAGTTTTTTAGTGCATTAAAAGTTAAGCAGGATTATTACGAAAATGTTAAGCGGGAATTTAAACAAATAATGCCGAAATTAAGATCTTTAAGTAATGTTTTAACAGAACGCCCTACTGTAACCTACTATGACGGTTTGCAAGGTGTGCGTTCAATTCTGCAAGATGTTTTGGATACATTGGAAGTAGATAAGCAAAAAAAATATTATATATATTCATCTTCAACTATTCGGCGGTATTTATATGCTGCTTATCCAGATTATTCAGAACAACGGGTGCAGAAAAATATTGAAGTACAAGCTATTTCTATTGGTGCTGGTGGTCAGGAAATAGGTTTAGATAAACGTAAATGGCTAACCAGTAAAGCGGATGCGCCAACTTATACCCTAATTTATGCTGGGAAAGTAGCTATGATATCTACCAATAAAAATAAAATGCCAATAGGATTGATTATTGAGGATCAGGGTATATACGAAACACAAAAATTAATTTTTGAAAATTTATGGGAAAAAATTAAATAACAAAAAGGGGGTAGTACTTTGAAAAATAATAATAATATAAAATGGCCTGACATCTGGAATGTACCAGACAGTGTCGAATGGATATCGAATGGTTCTAATTTCCACTCAAAAGCAGCTAGAGTCAAGTGGAACGGAATAGCTAAATTTTTGAAAGTTTATGGTTTAGCAGGTAAGGAAGATAGCTTCACCTCGATTCAAGATATTGAGAGTCTGATTGCTAATATAGCGGAGTATAGACTGCAATTGATAAATGCCAATGTTAATGTTCCTAATTCTTGTAGTTACACTATTACTTCTAACGGCAATAGTAATCTTTTGTATTTATTGGAATCTGATTGTGGTGATTGTTTATTGACTTTACTTAAAAGAATGAATTGGAGTGGTTACGACTCTTGGCTGGAAAGGATTAGTCATATAATTGCCAGTATTATGTCCTCGTCTGTTAGTAATAGTTTATCTACCGGTATTGATCCAAAAATTTCCAATTTTGTAGTTAATAATAACAAACTAAGTTATGTAGATATGGTTTGGCCATTGAATAAGTCAAGTTTGAATTATATTCATACTGACATGTCGAAAGTTTGGGAGTTTCGATATTTTAGCAAAATTGGATTATTGATTAATTGGATTATTCAATTTAGTCGTCTCAATTTGAGTAATTATAGGTTAACAAAGAAATATATTCTTACTCAAGCTAAATTATTTCTCAATGATAAAGATTTTGAGGTGCTAAGTGAGTATTGTGACCTTGAAAAGGGGGAAATTGGTCAGAAGTTAGAGCGTATCCCATTATGGAATGTTGACATACTTCGTTTATTAGGTGTGGCTTTATCTGTTGATTCAAATGATTATAGTTTTATGGATGAAATCTTTAGTTTATCTCGCACAAATCCGCACGAACCATTGCCTACTCAGATGATTCTAAAATGTCGCGATTTACTAAACAAGAAATAAAGGGCTGTTTTATCGCAGTCCTTTTTCTATTTCTTTTAATCTGTTTTGGTATAGACGGATGTAGGCTTTGTAAAGATGTGGATATTTGCTAATATTTCTTTTATTAGCTTTAGATTTAATTATTTTTAGGTAATTTTTACCTGTTATATTTTTTCTTTTAATATTATAATTCATTCCGATTTTACTAATCCGCCATAGGAAATCTACGTTAGCAAGGATAATTTCTTCTTTTTTGTTAAGGGTTTTTTTTACACCCTCGCTCATGTTATCGTGGACAGAAATTAAATGTGAAATTTTATTTATTTTATATTTGGGATAATTAATATTTCCTAATATTTTTTTAGAAAAATTCGCGCCGATTTTCATATGGGCAAGTCTGGCTTTATTGGTACTAAAATTGTTTTTATATTTATCATCTAATAAGCCCCACCCAATATCATGTAAGATCAAAGCAGGCATCATAATAGTTAGATCCAACCCTTCTTTTATAAATATTTTTTCGGCTAACTTTAGAAGATAGACAGTATGTTGATAATCATACTTTCTTCCTTTTTTCAAATAAGGCTTTGCTAAAGATAAGATTTTATTATAGGTCTTTCCCATATTTAAATATTATCTTATAATATTAGTAATAACAAATAAAATTATTATGCGTATAGTAGCAGACTTACACAATCACTCTCGATTTTCTCGGGCTTGTTCGCCGCAACTTACTCTGCCTAATTTAGATAAATGGGCAAAGATCAAAGGGGTGAATCTTTTGACTGTGGCTGATTTCACTCATCCAGTTTGGATAAAAGAATGTGAAGAACAACTGCAGAATGAGGGCAATGGTTTTTATACCCTGAAAGGCGGCAGTAGAGAAGTATTTTTTATATTTACTACTGAATTAGCATTTATATATAAAAAGAATGACAAAACCAGAAGAGTTCATGAAATAGTTTTAGCTCCTAATTTAGAAGTAGCTAAAAGGTTGAATAAAGAATTAGACCAAAGAGGATTCAATTTGAAATCTGACGGTCGGCCAATACTTGGAATGTCTGACCGGGATTTTTTGGAATTGATAAAAAATATAGATGAACGTTTGGAGTTGATCCCAGCTCATATTTGGACGCCATGGTTTTCTGTTTTTGGATCAAAGTCAGGATTTGATAGCATTGAAGAGTGTTTTGAAGATATGTCTAAGTATATTTTTGCTTTGGAAACAGGATTATCTTCAGATCCAATGATGAATTGGCGCATTTCTAGTCTTGATAAATATTCTCTTATTTCGAATTCAGATTCTCATTCATTGAAAAATATTGGACGAGAAGCGAATGTTTTTGAGATTGATAAAGAAAAATTTTCATATGACGAGTTTATTAGAATATTAAAAGAAAATAATAATAAAAATTTTCTTTACACTATAGAATTTTTTCCAGAAGAGGGAAGATATCATTATGATGGACATCGGGATTGCAACGTTGTGTTAAAACCGTCCGAGACTATAAAATTAAAAGGAATTTGTCCAAAGTGCAAAAAGAATTTAGTAATTGGGGTTGATTACAGAGTTGAAGAATTAGCTGATAGAAAAGAGGGGTATCTTTTGAAAGATAAGCCAGCGTTTAAAAAAATGATTGAACTTGATAAAATTATTGCTGAGTGTATTGGAGTAAAAAGCAGAGAATCGAAAAAAGTTATTAAAATTTATAACGATTTAATAAAAAAATTTGGCAACGAATTTAAAATACTCATTGATATCAATCCAGACGAATTAAGATCCGCAGATTCTATTGGTCCTATTTTGGTTGAAGCTATCAAAAGAGTTAGGCTTGGAAAATTAAAAATAAATCCTGGTTATGATGGCGTGTATGGTGAAGTAAAGATATTTTCTGAAGAAGAATTGGGAAATTTTAAACCTAAGCAAAGTGTATTATTTAGCTAATATTAGCTAAAACTAAAACATCCTCTAGTTTATAAACTAGGGGGATGTTTTAGTAAAGAGTGAAAATTATTTTTTTCTTTTTTTAGCTACTTTTCTTTTAGCTGGTTTCTTCTTAGCTACTTTTCTTTTTTTCTTTGGAGCAGCTTTTTTCTTTTTAACCACCTTTTTTTTAGCTACTTTTCTTTTAGCTGGTTTCTTCTTAGCTACTTTTCTTTTTTTAACCACTCTTTTTTTTGGTTTAGCAGCTACTTTTTTCTTTTTCTTTTTTACGGCCATAATATCACCTCCTTCCTAATAATATATATAGTTAAAATAAAAGTTTTATTTACGACTATATTATAACATTTATTGTTTCTTGGGTAAATAGTTTTGTGGAAAACTTTTTTATTTTCTAAAAAAATATCTTAAATGTTTAAGATATTTTTTTACACAAAGTTACAAATAACACTCTCTACAGATAGAGAATGGTGGACCCGAGGGGAATCGAACTCCTGACCTCCTGCGTGCAAAGCAGGCGCTCTAGCCAACTGAGCTACGGGCCCATGATATTATAAATATTTATTTTTTTATTTACCTCTACCAAATAAAGGTGTGAGTATAGAACTTGCTACTTGTTGATGAAGATTTGTCATTACTAAAAGTCCGGTGGTAATGGCGATGATGCCAAACATTTTATATGCTGCCCATGATCCGCCTATTGTACCCATATGTTGTTCAAACCAAGGGATGCGGCCAAAATTATTTACCAGCCAAGCAGTTTTCCAAACCAGCAGAAAACCTATTATAACCATTATTCCGCCAATTATTATTCTGGTAACCATTTTATTATAATTAATTATTATAAACTAATAGTAACATAAATAAAAAACGCATTCTATATTGTTTATTATTTAACTTTTGAATAATAAACATGTTTGACGTAGTGGTGGGCGTAAATCCTGCGTTCGCGGGACTGATTTTCGCTTATGGTGGGCGCGAAGAGATTCGAACTCCTGACTTCCTCGGTGTAAACGAGGCGCTCTAACCAGCTGAGCTACGCGCCCATATAATGGGTAATAGTAAAAGTGATAAATTAGAATGAACATACTATTCGATAATAATATGGAAGCGAAGCTGGTACAGCTGCCTGTCCCGCAGTAATGAAATGTAAGCGGGAAGCTACGCGCCCATATAATGGGTAATAGTAAAAGTGATAAATTAGAATGAACATACTATTCGATAATAATATGGAAGCGAAGCTGGTACAGCTGCCTGTCCCGCAGTAATGAAATGTAAGCGGGAAGCTACGCGCCCTAGATAAATCACTAATAATAGATAATAGACAACGAATAACGTTTTTATTTAAATAATATAGCTGTGTTTAGGAAATGGTCGTGCTATCCGTAGTCCTCTCGAGTCCTCCCGCGGACGCGGCACGGGACGAAGGATGGTGCGGATTCCTGCCTGCCGGCAGGCAGGGAACCTTAACAAATGGTGCCCAAGGAGGGACTCGAACCCTCACGCTCTAAAAGAGCCTAGGCCCTCAACCTAGTGTGTATACCAATTCCACCACATGGGCTTTATTATTAACTCTAGGAAACTTTTTTTTCTTTTAAGCGTTTTTTATAAGCTCTAAGATAATAAAGTTTAGCCCGGCTTACTTTTGCTTTTTTCAAAATTTCAATTTTAGCAATGTTCGGTGATTTTATAGGAAATATTTTTTCAACCCCGACATTATGTGAAATTTTTCTGACAGTGAATGTTCCTTCTTGAGATTTTGGCTTGCGTATGCCCAAAATAATCCCTTCAAAAATTTGAATTCTTTCTTTTTCTTCGCCTTTGGCGTTTATTTCTTTAATTTTTTGGTGAACCTTTACGGTTAAACCTGGTTTTAATTGAGGCAATGCGGTTTCTTTTTCCTTTTTTTCCTTTTTTTTAATATCTTTTTCAGTATTATCTGTCATATTTTTATATCATTTCTTAATTTAAGTTTATTAAAATCCCAGATGAAGGGACTTTATATAATCTACTAAAAAGCTATTAATATGTCAAGTATTTTAGTATTTTTATTATTTTTTAATATGTTCTAGTGTTTTGGTTAATACTTCTTTTGGAGTTAAATTTGTAGTGTCAAGTATTAAGTCAAAATTTTCTTCAGCAAAACAGTCTTTACTATAATATTTTTGATAGCGTAATTGATCGCTGGTACGTCTTTTTTGATGACTTTTAATTACATCTTCTATGGTTTGCAGGTTTTTATCCTCATTGCGGTGGTTATTTTTTTGTAGTTCTGCAAAAACACGTTTAGCGCCTTCTCTGGGATCAACTTTGAAATATATTTTTGTTGACCCGGGTATTAGAAACCAACTAGTACGACCTTCAACAATAAAATTATTTTGAGTTTTGCCTAATTGTTTTTGATATTCATCAACTTCGTAATCAGTTTCAGGATGTTGTTCACCATAACAATTGTATTCAGCTAAAGTCATATTTTTTGCTTTAGCTGCTTCACGTCTGATTTTTCCCATGTAATAATGGTCTAAGTTTAATTTTTTAGCCAATAATTTTGCGATAGTGCTTTTTCCTGAGCCTTCGTCACCAGTAATAGTAATAATCATAAAAGATAGTTAAGTATTTATGTAGGGACAAGTTCACGCCAGAGGCGGACACAGCGCGACTTATCCGTACTTTAAGAATTTATTTTATTTTGTCTAAGATTTTTTTGAGTTCAGGAGGTAGTGCAGAATTAAATTCTTGCCATTTATTTTCCAAATCATAAAATCCTAATATGTGAGCGTGCAGGAATATTCTATCAAGTTTTAAGTTTGATTTCAATTTTTTTTGCAAATGAAGTTTTTCACCAACTACTGGGAATCCCAGAGCGTGGAAATGCAAGCGAATTTGATGAGTTCGTCCGGTTTTGATATTTATTTTTAAATATGAAAAATTTGTATATTTTTTTATAACTTCATATTCAGTCAAAGCTTCTTTACCTTCTTGGGTCTTGGGCCGAGCTACCATCTTACCATCTTCCGATCTAGCGATATTGAAATCAATCTTGCCATAGTCATCATTAATTTTACCATGCACTAAACCAAGATATATTTTTTTTGTTGTCCGAGTTTTAAATTGTTCTTTCAGGGCAAAAAACATTTGTTCGGTTTTAGCAATTACCATCAAGCCTGACACATTCTTATCCAGTCTGTGTACTATTCCTGGGCGAGCAGTGTCATCGCCAATTTCTTTAATTCTCGGATGACTTTTTAAAATAACATCAATTAGTGTAGTGTCATCAAAATTTTTGGCTGGATGCACAACAATACCAGCTGGTTTATCAACTACCAAATAGTCATCTGTTTCGGCAATGATGGGAATTTGCCAATCTCGTGCGATTGGTTTTTCTTTTTGAATTAGATTAATAGAAATACTATCACCATTAGTAAGAGCATAATGTGAGGAGATTTTGGCATTGTTAACTAAAATCTCACTGTTTTTAATAGTCTTTTGCCAAACAGTCCTAGAAATATCAGGAAAAGTAGCGGAGAGATACTTATCAATCCGAGTTTTTTTGTCTAAGTTGTATTTTATATTTTTCATAATATTTATTGATATTAGAAACCCTCTAAATCCCCCTTGTCAGGGGGACTTGTTTGAATTATGCGAGTGTCGCTTATCCCCCTGAGAAGGGGGAATTCCTGCCTGCCGGCAGGCAGGAAAGGGGGTTGGCACAAAGTAATTATAACAAAAAAGTTCCATTTTAGGAGTCTAATCTAGTTAAATTAACAAATTATTGAATATTTATCAATGTTTAATTTCATAAAATTATTTCATCACTACTATTATCCCACATAAATTGAAACCAAGCACGGTTGGCATCTGCCAGTTCTTGATTTGTTAAGACAAATAAAGTGACATCATCATCAAATTTTTCAAAGGATAGACCAGTGAAAGTAACTATACGATTACCAAAAATATCAATAGCGGAATTGGTTGAAAGCTCGGGCGGTAAAAAACGAAATTCAGAATATTTATTATAGCTTGGTTTGTTTTTTATCACTGTGTCTCTCATTTCATGGTCAAACAGGTTATAAACTTTTATTTTTTTGTTTATTCGCTCAGTTTCAAACCAGTCAGCAAATTCACCCAAAACTTGGTAGCCCCAACCGCCTTTAGCGCCAACACAATAAACATCTTTTCCGATTTGCAAAACATCTTCTAAATAATTTTTAAATCCCTCTATACCTTTATAAATATAGGCTTGGTCACGGGTTTTATTTTTGTTGAATGCCTTTTCTAAATCAGGCATAATATTTTTCAAAGCTAATTCTTTGGATTGGATAAGTTCTTGTAGTTTACTTGGTTCGATTGCTACATAACGACCTTCTTTTTCACCGATAATTTGAAAAATAAGACCTTTGTCTATTAGCGTGCTTAATGAGTCGTAAATATTACGACGGTTAATACTAGTTTGTTTCGCAATTTGAGAGATGGTAGTTTTACCCAAAACCAAAACCGCCAAATAAATTTTAGTTTCGCTCATAGTCAGGCCTAGTTTTTCAATTTTTGTGTTTATACTATTCATTTTTATTGTCATTCCGGAATTTTTCTGTAGTGAAACGCAAGAAAAATGTCCGGAAGCTATAGGTTAAAAATATTATTATTTCATTATTTATTTTTTGAATTAAAGAATGGATTCCCGCCTGCGCGAGAATGACAGTTATCTTTTAATTTGTTCCAAAGTTAAAGCCTTCTCCCACATAAAATCAAACCATTTAATATATGAGGCAGCTAAAGATTTACTGACAATATTAAATATAGTCATATTAGCAATATTTTTATCTTGAGACATAGGAAAAAGTATTACTCTGTCATTACAAACATTAAAAGTAGCCCGGTTGGAGTATTCTCGGGGTAAGAACTTCATTAAATTTGGATCATAAGCGTCATAAATATCTCGGCCCCATTCACTGACTTCATAATCAAATATTCCTTTGATGGCAATATTTTTTTCTTGACACTTTTTGAAGTATTCTTTGCGGTCTTGTTCGATGGCTGGATCATGCCAAGCGCCTTTACCACCCATAAAATAAATTGTTTCATTTTGGCTGGTTACAAATTGCCAATAGTTTTTTAATCCTTCGCGTCCGCGAGAGATAAAAGCTTGTTCTTTAGGAGTGCGTTTTTGATAAAGGTTGTTCAGTTCAGGTAAAAGAGATTGAATTTCGTTTTTTTGCTCATTAATTATACTTTGTAGTTTATTTGGTGGTTCTGCTTGGTAAAGAAGTTCTTTTTCTCCTCGTATTTTAATAATTAATTTTCTGGTAATCAAATTTTTTAGAGAATCATAAACATTACGGCGGTTTACTTTAGCCGTATTCGCGATAACCGATACATTAGCCGGACCTAAACTAAGAAGAGCTTCATATATTTTGGCTTCATTTTTTGGCAGGCCTAAAAGTTGTAGAACATCGTAATGCATAAGTTATATAACATGTAGCATATAACATAAAACATTTATATGTTTCGTGTTATATGTTGTATGAGTCGTGATTTAATATATGGTGATATTTATCACCCTGTGGCCATCTTTGCCACTCATTAATAATAGTATATGATACTAAGTTAAATGTCAAAAAGACATAAATGTTCATTAAATAAGGGAGAAATATTATGTCTAATCTTAGTAATCGAGAAGAAGCTAATTTATGGGCAAAACAATGGGCAAATCGCATAAATAAGTTACTAAATAATAAGAGAGTCCTAGCTAAAGAGACATATCCAGATTGGAATATATGCGGAAAAATAGTTACATCTATTCCTCAGATAAAAAAAGGAGTTTATAAGAAAGCTGAAATTGTAAATAAAATGATTGGCGTGAGTATTGTACTTTATCTAAGAAATTTTGTTTATGATATTTGGAGTCCTGCGGTTGAAGAAATTATAGAAGATCTTGAAAATCAGACTTTAATAATAAACTTTAATGATAAGGGTTCGTTAATTCTCCAATGTTAATGAGTCGTAGTGACTTATTTAAGGGTAAGTTAATAAGTAATTAATTTACCCTTCTTTCCTAGTTCATTTAATAAGTGAATTGAGAAAGAAGTTCATTAAAAACAAGGAGAAGTGTCATGAGTAAATTATTAATTGTAGTATTTTTGGTTTTTGGTCAATTATCAGCACAAGATTTTCATTCACGAATATTGATTCGCGGAGCAAAGCAGATTGAATCATCAAATTTTGGTGTAGTTGGTTGGCTGATAGCACCGAATATTACCAGCGCTACAGATAAGTGGTTGCATATTGCTGGACCAATGTACAAATTTGAGCATTGGCATGTAGAAGTCATGGGTGGTGCGGTGGTTCAGTCTGGTGAGTCTACAAAATTGATTGATATCCGGTCGGGTTTTTCCGAAGCACTGTTTGGTAACATCGGCATATCTATGTGGAGTAATACTCAATGGATAGATCCATTGAGCAGTTCAGATAAAATTTATCTTTATTACCAAATAGGCTATTCATTGGTTGATAAAGTGTTATCACCGTTTATTGAAACAGAGAATATATTTCATTTGGTTGAAAATCAGGTAAATGATTTATCAGCTGGAGTTGGTCTTGTGGTTCATATCAGTCAGCGGATGAATATGATTTTAGTTCATCAATGGCATAATACTGGAAAAAACCAAGTTTGGTTCCGTACTGTAATAAATTTGTAAGCACGCAAAAACAAAAGGACAGCATTTAGCTGTCCTTTTCTATATAGTTTTGATATTAATCAATATGGTGGGCGATACTGGAGTCGAACCACTGACCTGTCCGATGTTATATCGGACCGCGCTATTTAATAAAAATAAATTTTAAACATGGTGGGTCTGAGTGGATTCGAACCACTGACCTCTTGCGTGTCGAGCAAGCGCTCTAACCAACTGAGCTACAGACCCATAAGATTATGTGGAGTTAATTGCCTTTAATAATAATTTTGACTATTACTAATAATAAATGGTAGGCATGCTGGGACTTTCATCCTGCGGATGATCATCCGCAATTAGTATTTAATGGAGGGTGAGAACTCAAGATTTTAAGTTATAAATCTGATTGAATTATACAACTAATATAATTTGGTAGGCATGCTGGGACTTGAACCCAGGACCCCCACGTTATAAGCGTGGTGCTCTAACCGACTGCCAACCCGAGGCTGGTCCGCCTTGGGCGGAAGCCAACCGCCTTAATAATATTGATAGGTGTGAATATTCTAGCAGACTGGGATGGAATTGAGTTTCACCCTGCACTGACTAAATAAGTATGGTACGCGCAGATGGAATTGAACCATCGACCCCCACGTTATAAGCGTGGTGCTCTAACCCCTGAGCTATGCGCGCACGATCTGTTGGTAATATTAGAATATTAACATTTATTTTATAGCTTATCTATTATAACAAAACTGACCTTAATAAAAAAGGTAAGTTTATTATATCAATATTTATATTATTTTTTCTAGTTCCGTTTTGATAGCTTCAATAATTTCTCTTTCTGCTTCTGCTAATCGTTTGTCTTTTATTGAAAATGAAGAATATTGTTTATTACCGTTTGGAGAAAATGTTTTAGTAATCCCGAGAGCATTTACTCGGTGAGTGGTATATACTCTTGTAGTAATAGTTTGGTCGCCGGTTTCTAAAAATAGGACAATAGTTTCTGCTTGCGGTGTTTCCATAATAATTTCATCAATTAGACCATTTAGATTATTAATATTGGCGCCAGCCTTATCAAAATCAGCTAAGGAAAGAGTAGCCCAAACCAATTTTAGTTTTGGATCAAGTTGAATACGAGTCAGAGCTCGGCCCCACAGTTTAAGAGTTTGAATAGATTTAGTTCTATATAGACAAGTAACAATTTTTTCCCGATCAGCGCCAAGCTGGATCAGCTTGGAGGCAATATTTAAGGTTTCAGGGGTGATATTTTGTGATTTAAAGCTACGGGTTTTATCGGTCATGCCAGTATAAATACAAGTGGCGATATTTTCATCTATCAAATCTTCGCCTAGAACTACAATCAAAGAATAAATAATTTCTGAAGTGGCAGTAGCGGTTAGGTCAACTTTATTAATTTGACCAAAATATTCATTGGCTGGTGAATGGTCAATATTAATAATTGGCGTTTGGTAAAAAAATTCTGCATTTTTTTCATACAGAACTCCTAATGATTCAAGATCAGGACTATCAATCACAAAAATTAAATCATAGCGATAATCAGATGAGACGAAGCCCAAATCTGCTTTTGAATAAGAACCAGTTTTTGGCATTAGATAAATTTTTAATTCCTCACCTTCTTTATCATAAGACAATTCTTCAATTGGCGCTTGGCTGGTATCAACTGAAATTGTAAATTTTTTTAGATGATAAAGTTCGGACTTGATATCTTGGTGGTTTGGCAGAAAATTATATTGTTTTGGCAATGAAAAATTACTAGCTGTAATATTAACCCTTTTATCCATTTTTTTTAGAGTTTTTTGCAAAGCCAAGGCTGAGGCGATACTGTCACCAGAAAAATTTTTTTTGAAAGTAATTAATATTTCTTTGGCTCTATTTATTTGTTCTAATATTTGTTGGTTTTCGTTTAACATACCTTTGCCACATATATACTCCAATTTCTGAAGAATTAATAATAAATAATTAATAGACAATTAAAACATACTATCTGATTTAAATCAAGCTGTCAATACTATTTTAATTTTATGATGTATTATCACAATAATAATTGACAAAAAAGCCTTAAATTAGTAGGATAAATGAAGTCATTATTATTTTTTTGAAGGATGAATTTAACAGAGATAGCTAGACGCTTAAAAATTCCAACAAAAGAGCTCAAAGAAAAATTACCTGAGCTCGGTTTTGATATTGGCATGAAAGCTATTAAAGTTCCAGATGATATGGCAGCTAGAATAATAGAAAAATGGAAAGAAGAAAAAAAGCGGGAAAGGATAGCAGATAAATATGCCGATGTAGATGTAGTAGAAAAAGTAGAAGAAGATAAAAGTTCAGATCGGATAATAAAAGTACCTCAGTCAATATCAGTCAGAGATTTGGCAGATAAATTCAAAATTAATCCACCAGCTATGATTGCTGAGCTGATGAAACATGGTGTCATGGCTTCGCTGTCAGAGAAAGTAGATTTTGATATTATTACTATTGTAGCAGAAGGAATGGGATTTTCAGTAGAGCTAACTGATGAAGCCTTAGATGATGAAAAGATTCAACAAAAAATAATTCAAGATAAATTAAAGAAAATAAAAGATAGTGCTACGACCGGATCTAGTCGTCCCCCAGTAGTAGTGGTCATGGGTCATGTTGATCATGGCAAAACCAAATTATTGGATACGATTCGGAATGCCAAAGTGATTGACACTGAAGCTGGTGGTATTACCCAGCATATTGGTGCTTATCAGGTTAAAGAAAATGGCAAAAATATAACTTTTGTTGATACCCCAGGGCATGAGGCTTTTTCTGCTATGCGTTCTCGTGGCGCTAATGTGGCAGATGTTGCTATATTAGTAGTAGCAGCTGATAGCGGAGTACAGCCTCAAACCATTGAAGCTATCAAAATGATTCAAGATGCTGATTTACCAATGGTAATTGCGATAAATAAAATTGATAAGCCAGAAGCTGATGTTGAATTGATTAAAAAAGGATTATCAGAAATAAATATAATTCCTGAAGATTGGGGCGGTGATGCAATTTGTGTAGAAATTTCTGCTAAAGAAAAAACGAACTTAAATGAATTGCTTGACATGGTATTGTTGGTTGCTGATATGAACAAGGATAAAATACAAGCTGAATATAACGCGCCGGCATCTGGAACTATAATTGAATCACATCTTGATAAAGGCACTGGTTCAGTGGCTACTGTTTTAATTCATAATGGCACATTGAAACAAGGCGATGCTGTGAGGATAGGAAATGTACTTGGTAAGATAAGAACCATGACAAATTTTAAAGGAGAAGATATAAAAGAAGCCACTCCTTCTACTCCAGTTAGAGTAATAGGTTTATCATCTACACCAGAAGTTGGTGAAATTTTGGAAGCAGGTGTAGATTTGAAAAGTTTACGCAGAAAATTAGACAGTAAGAAACAGTTATTTGTAAATAATATAAATGTTAGTGAAGAGAAAGAGGAAAAAAAGAGTAAAATTAAGAAATTAAATATAGTTTTGAAAACCGATGTAGCTGGATCGCAAGAAGCAATCATTCAGTCATTAAAAAAATATAATACCAAACAAGTCGGAATCAATATCGTCTATAAGGGTCTTGGCAACATTACAGAAGTTGATGTTATTCGGGCAGAAAGCACCAAGGCTTTGGTTTTTGGATTTAATGTCAGTGCCACATCACAAGCTTACGAAGTTTCCAAAGAAAAAGAAGTTGATATTAAACTATATAATGTTATTTATAAATTAATAGAAGAAACAGAAGAAAAATTGGAAGCAATGTTGGAGCCCATTGTTACTAGAGAGGTGGTAGCTAAAGCAGAGGTTTTAGCAGTTTTTAGAGGTCAGAAGAAAGATATGATAATAGGAGCTAAGTTGAAACAAGGAGAGGTTATTGATAAGTGTAAGATAATTGTGTATCGGGGAGAAAAAATTATTGGCGAGGGCGGTATTAAAGAATTAAGAGTAGGACCAGAAAAAGTATCTCAAGTGTCAAGTGGTGATTTTGGCGTCCAATATTCTGGCAGTATTTCCCTGCAAGAAGGAGATCAATTGGAATTTTTTATTGAAAAAGAAGAAAAACAAAAACTGGAGTTAAAATAAGTTGATGACAACCACCAGACAGGAACAAGTTAATAGTGTAATTCAGCAGACTTTGGGAGAAATAATTTTGGAAGAGGTAGAGTTTCCAAAAAATGTTTTTGTGACCATTTCTAGAATAGATAGTGCGCCTTCTTTGAATCATGCTGATGTTTATTTAACAGTTTTTCCAGATTCGGAAAGAGAAGCAGCGCTTGATATCTTGAATAAAAATATTTATAAAATTCAAAAAATACTTGATAAAAAAGTAGTATTGAGATTTGTACCAAAAATAGTTTTCAAAATTGATGAAAGTGAAATTCAAGCAAATCAAATGAATGAATTGCTTGATAATTTGGATAAGTAAAATTATTTATATATTAATTCCTGCTTGTTGTGATTTTTTTAATTGTTAATTTACTTAAAACTTGAATTGTTTTATGCTAAAGTTAGCATAATATATGCTTAGTTAATTTGAACCTTCATTTAATGTCAAGGAGGTACTGTACTGTATGCGCCTAAAAAATTTTGTTAGGAATTATAAATCCAATATTAAGCATAGGAAAAGGAGGTGATTTTAGCCGACGTGTAAGCGTTTTTGCAGGTTAATTCCCTGTAAAGTCTTACTTAAGATGGCGTAAATTGGCCGTAAACAAAAGGCCTACGAATTATTTTATTTTTAAACCCCCCTGACTTGTTCAGGGATTTTAAAATTATCGGATACAGTTAATACCTATTCCTTATTTAGAAGGTATGATGTTTTTACTTATAATTATATTGCCTTTGGGATGAAACAGAATAGAGACTTGATTTATTGTTTATTGTTTGTTATATTTATTTGAATGTAAATATATGCAAAAACAAAAGTTATTGAAAAATATATATAATTTGATATTAGAAGCAGATAATATTTTTGTACAAGCACATGCCAATTGTGGCGACGCTACTGGTTCTACGCTTGCCATGGTTCATTTTTTAGAGTCATTGAATAAAAAACATACTGCTTTTCTTCCAGCGCCTATTTCAGAAAATATGCGTTTTTTAGCTGGTTCAGAAAAGGTGATTACCAATCCAAATGAATTCAATATTAGAGATTTTAATTTGTTGCTTTTACTTGATTGTGGAGAATTTAAAATGACTGGAATAATGGATAAAATTATTTCAGAGAAAAAAGACAGTGCTATTATTGTAAACATTGATCATCATTATACCAATGATGAATTTGGCGATGTAAATTTTGTTGATAAGACCGCTCCTTCTACTACTATTTTGATTCATGAATTTTTTAATGCTATTGGTTTTAAAATAAATAAAAAAATTGCTACTAATTTGTTGGTAGGAATTTTTCAAGATACAGGTATTTTTACCAATCCAGCTACAAACAAAGAAGCACTTGATAGGGCTTCTGACTTATTAATGTCTGGAGTTAATTATTATTCAATAATAAATTCATTTTTCAATAATAGAAGCTTTGTCAGTATGAAATTATGGGGCCGAGCTTTAGAAAGATTAGTTTTAAACCGCGAATACAATTTGGCTTATACTGTGCTTTTGCAAAATGATTTTCGTGAACTTGGTATTGAATCGACCCAAGATGTTGAGGGATTGTCAAATTTTTTAAATAATTTAAGCGAAGCTAGTGTTACTATGGTTTTACGGGAAGAAGCAGATGGTAATATCAAAGGATCTTTTCGCACTACAGAAGATGACTATGATGTTGGTAGGTTGGCTAAATTGTTTGGCGGCGGCGGGCACAAAAAAGCAAGTGGATTTAGTCTTTTTGGTCAGATTAGCTATAATGAAGAAAAAGGACATTGGGAAATAATATGATAGAATTAAGTATAAACCTGCCTGCCGGCAAGGTAGGGAATTAAGTATTAAGTATAATCATATGAGTAATATTAATAAAAAAGAAGTGAAGAATAGCACTTTTATTATTCCGACTATTATTGAAAAAACCCAATATGGAGAAAGGGTTTATGATGTTTATTCTAGGCTTTTGAAAGATCGAATTATTTTTTTGGGCACACCAATTGATGATTCAGTAGCTAATGCAGTGATAGCGCAGATGTTATTTTTGGATTCACAGAACAGTGGTGAAGATATTAAGCTTTATCTAAATACTCCAGGTGGGATGGTGACAGCTGGTTTAGCTATTTATGACACTATGCAATATGTTAAGTCTCCAGTTTCTACTATTTGTATTGGTATTACTGCATCTATGGGAGCAGTACTTTTAGCAGCTGGAGAGAAGGGTAAACGTTTTATTTTGCCAAATTCAGAAGTAATGCTTCATCAAGTTATGGGTGGGGCTGAAGGACAAGCATCTGATATTAAAATTCGAGCAGAGCATATTTTGAAAATAAAAGACCAGTTGAATAAAATTTTAGCCAAACATGCGAGTCAATCACTTTCTAAAATAGAAAAAGATACTGATAGAGATTATTATATGTCAGCAGAAGAAGCTTTAGCATACGGATTGGTAGATAAAATTATAAAATAATTTGTCTTGCCAATAATTATATTTTGTGTTAGAGTAAACGCACTGTAATTATTAAATAATGTTGTTTTGGAGATATATACTGAAGGCAATTGCCTTTTATTGATTTGAAAAGAGAGGATATTGGTTTATGGATACATATAAAATTTTTACTATTTTATTGAATCAATTTAGAAAAGACTCAAAAACTAATAGTTTATTAGTAAATGAGATGTCTGGTCAAATGAAACCAGATTGTTCGTTATTGGCGAATTAAATCTCATCCTCTCATCACTCCTTCTCCAAACAATCATAGGAGAATACAATTATGGAAGAAAATACATATGTTCTTATGATAGGTATTGGTATTGCTGCTATAGTCGGTTTAGTAGCGGGTTATTTGGTGAGAAAATTTTGGTCAAAGCAGTCATTATCTACTGCTGAATCAAAAGTTGATAAGATTTTAACTGGTGCTAAGAATAAGGAAAAGGAAATATTATTGATTGCCAAGGATAAAGCAATCGGATTGATTGAAGATGCTAAGAAAGAAGAAAATGAAAGAAGGAAGGAGATACAGCATCTACAAAACAGGCTTGAAAAGAGAGAATCAATGTTTGATCAAAAGATTTTGGATTTGGAAAGCAGGCAACAGCGGATGAGCAATCGGGAAGGCAAATTACAAAAACAGGAATCTGAAATAGGAAAGATGCGGGAGCAGCAAATGGTAAAATTGGAAAAAATCGCTGCTTTAGATCAGGAAGAAGCCAGGAAAGTATTACTTGATAATATTGAGAAAAGATATAAGGATTTATTATATGAAAGAATTCGTAAATTAGAAAAAGTAAATGAAGAGGAAATAGAACAAAAGGCTAAAAATTTGTTAAGTATAGTAATGCAACGCTGTGCTTCTTCACATGCAGCTGAAACTACAACTACAACAGTAAATTTGCCTAGTGATGAGATGAAGGGCAGGGTAATTGGCAGAGAAGGTAGAAATATAAAAACCATTGAGAATCTAACTGGTGTTGAGATTATAGTTGATGATACCCCAGGAGTAATTTTGGTTTCTGGATTTTCACCGATTAGAAGGCATTTAGCCAAAAGAGCGCTTGATAAATTGATATCTGATGGGCGTATTCATCCAGGTAGAATTGAAGAAACTGTTGAGCAAGCAAAAAAGGAATTGGCCTTAGATATCAAGAAAGCTGGTGAAGAGGCGGCTTATGAAGTAGGAGTCGCTGGACTTGATCCAAAATTGATTCAAATTTTAGGACGGCTTAAGTATAGAACTTCTTACGGTCAAAATGTTCTTAGGCATTCAATTGAGATAGCATTTATCTCTGGAATGCTTGCTGAAGAACTTGGTGCTAATGTGGCAATTTGTAAAAAGGGTGGTTTACTTCATGATATTGGTAAGGCCGTTGATCATGAGGTGCAAGGAGCTCATACAGATATTGGCTATGATATTATGAAGAAATTTAAACTTCCTGAAGAGATTGCTTATATTGCTATAGCGCATCATGAGGATAATCCAAAAACTTTAGAAGGAGCTATTGTTAAAGTAGCTGATGCTATGTCAGGGGCTAGACCAGGAGCGCGTAAAGATACTTATGAAAATTATTTACAAAGATTAGAAGAACTTGAAGGTGTGGCTACTTCATTTGAAGGAGTTGATAAGGCTTATGCAATTCAGGCTGGTCGAGAAATTCGTGTCTTTGTAAAACCAGAAAAATTGGATGATTATAATACCAAAGAATTAGCCAGAAAAATAGCAGATAAGATAGAAGAAGAGTTGAAATATCCAGGCGAAATTAAAGTAACAGCTATTAGAGAGAATAGAATTATTGAATATGCTAGATAATAATGCAAATTGCAAAGTGTAAAAGTCAAAATGATAATGCAAAATGTAGATAGATTAAAGTTTTATTACTTTATTACTATAATTACTTCAGTAATTTGATTAATATTTATAGATTATAATTTGTTAGAATAGCTGTTAAGTAGATTTATTTTTATTTGTAATTTTTCATTTTGATTTCTAATATTTTATTTTTGATTTAAATTAATGAAGATATTATTTTTTGGTGATATAGATGGAAAAATAGGCAGACGAGCGGTTGCTGAAGTATTGCCAATTTGGAAAAAAGAATATAGTCCAGATATTATTATAGCTAATGCTGATAATGTCACTCATGGTAAAAGTATTAATAAAAAACATTTTGAATTTTTTAAAGATTTAGGAGTTGATATTTTTACTGCTGGTGACCATACTTTGGAAAGAAAAGAAACTTTGGAATTATTGGAAGATAAAAGTTTTTCAATATTGCGACCAGCTAATTTTTCTGGTAAAGAACCAGGCGAAGGAGTAAGAGTATTTGAGATTAGCCAAAAAAAGTTGCTCGTGGTAAGTTTATTAGGAAGGGTATTTATTGATAAAGAGCTTAATTCGCCTTTTGAAATAGTGGATAAAATATTAAATAAATATTCTTTGGAAGATTTTGATGCGATTTTTATTGATTTTCATGCTGAAGCTACTAGTGAAAAGTCAGCTCTAGCTTGGTATGTTGACGGTCGGGTTTCAGCTATAGTAGGAACCCACACCCATGTACAGACAGCTGATGAAAGGATATTGCCAAAAGGTACAGCCGCTATTACTGATGTTGGATTTTGTGGAGCTAGTGACTCTGTTATCGGCTTGGATAAAGAAATGATTATTGAACATTTTTTAACAGATAAAGGATTTAAAATGAACATTCCTGAATCAGGACCTGTCCAAGTTAATGCAGTTTTGATTGAAATTAATAATAAAAAAGCTAAAAAGATTATTAGACTAGCAAAACATATTAATATATTATAATTTAATATTAGAATGGAGGTGAAAATATGAATAAAATTGAGTTAATTGAAAAATTGGCTAATAAAGCTGAAATTTCAAAAAAAGAGTCAGAACATTTTTTGAATTCTTTTGTGGAACTTGTTACTGATACTTTAAAAGCAGGAGGTGAAGTAACCGTAACTGGTTTTGGAACTTTTATGGCTAAGTATCGCAGTGCCAGACGAGGAGTTAATCCCCAAAAACCCTCGGAAACTATACAGATTCCAGCTGTTACTGTTCCAAAATTTAAAGCTGGTAAATCATTGAAAGACGCGTTGAAAGCAAAAGAATGATTTCGTTTATAATTCATAAAGTTTATTCAGATGGGAAACGCAGCTGAAGGTTGTGTTTTTTTGCTTCTAAATATATAATATTATGGAAAATAATATTTTTATAATTAATTTATATAAGTATGATTTCTTTTGAAAACACAATGAATATACCAAAGAGTAGTGATGATTCTCAGAAACAAGAAGAATTATTAGAATGTGCCAAAGAAGCTACTAGTCTAGGCAGGTCCTTTATGGTAATTGATAATGATAGAAAATATAGAAAATTGGATAAGATATATAACTTAGAACAGGAAAGAGAATTAATCACGGAGTTAATGCCTGATAAATTTGATAATGATAGTCCAGTTAATATTGAAGAAGTAAATAACGCCGAAGATAAAGCTTTGGGTTTAGCTATTGTTACCGCTAGTCAATTATTAAAACAAAAAGAAAAATCTATTAGTATTAATGAAAATTCTAGCTCACTAGTACAATTAATTAGACAGTTGGGAAAATCTTCTCAACTGTTAGAAAAGTTGAATAACACAAGGCCAGATGATGTAGAATTAATAATTAAGAAAATTTTATTAGCTAGAGGAATAAAAGAGGAAGCTGTAACTGAAAGACATATTGAAGAATTAAAAGATACAGTATTGCAAGCTAGAAAATTATTAATCCGTAAGGATAAAGCATTAAAAGGTTATCTCAGAAGATAGTTTGATAATTTGAATATTAGTTATTAGTATTTATTACGCACCTGTAGCTCAACTGGATACCTGCCTGCCGGCAGGCAGGGAGCGCCTGGATGGCGCTATACTTATATAGAATAATGACAGATAATAATTAAAATTAAATATTTTGCACCTGTAGCTCAACTGGATAGAGCGCCTGGCTTCGGACCAGGAGGTTGTGGGTTCGAGTCCTACCGGGTGCGCCACCTAAGTTAGTATTAAGTATAAGGTATTTAGTATTAAGTATGTGAATATCGATAGGCTCAAAATCAGTTACTAGTTATTTGTTATTAGTTATACCTGTCTGCCGATAGGCAGGAGCCATTAGTGGATTTATTCCGCCTCGTTAGCTCAGTTGGTAGAGCAGTTGGCTCTTAACCAAACGGTCGTAGGTTCGAATCCTACACGAGGCACCATTTAAAAAAGCTTTCCAAAAAAGGAATGCTTTTTTAAATGAGAGTATAATGTTTAAAGGATTTGAACCTGCCTCGACTTGCCGTCTTAGCAAGAAGTGAGGCGGAAATTTTACACGAAGCATCATTCAATCAATCGCCTTTCAAACGATTTTTTGTTATATTTAAAATATGATAATTAAGTAAATAAATATGAATAAAAAGTATTTAATACCAAGTATAGTTGTAGTAGTAACTATGCTTATAGGATTTTTTTATTACCTGTACAGCACATATCCAAATACTCCAGAAATTGTACTACAAGAAGAAGGTTATAAAGTTACTGCAATTATAAAATTCACTAAAGATGAAATACCGATTGAAATATATAGAAACACTATACTAATCACCACTATTAAAAGTGCTGGCAGTCATTCTCTTGAATATATGTCACCTGGCAACCATGCTTATGAATTTCGATATGCTGCCAAGAATTTATTTGGTATAGAAAAAAATATAAATCAAATAAAGAAACTCACTATTAAAGAATTAACTAATAGTGAACTTCAGCAATACTTTGATTTTCCTGTTGTAAATATGACTACAGCAGATTATGGTATATATATAACTTATCCAGAATTAAAGCAATTTTCGAATTTTGTAATTTTTAGAAATAATCAAAGTGTTAAATCGTTTTCATTAGCAAATATAAAGGATGAATTAATTGAGTATATATCACCAGGTAAGTATGTTTATGAAATTCTATTTTATAGTGATGAGTTTAAAAATTTAGCAGGTTTATTGCGACAAGATTATGAGATTGAAGTAGAATCTATACCACCGATTATAGTTTCTATAAAACCCACACCTTTATATAAAGGTTATTCATCAGAGATAACTGCCATAGTTGAAAATGCTTCGTCTTGCAGCGCAGAACTACTTTTGCATCCACCTAGTGGTTTTGAGAGATCTGAACCGACTGTATTGAAAAGTTATGAATTTATCGTAGGTAATAAGCTTGATTATTTTTATCGTCATAATGAATCATGGTTGTGGGAAGAAATACTTTTTCCTAAGCCAACAGACATAAATACTGCTAATTATAATATCGATCTTAAGCTTACTTGTTTTGATTATTATGATTCAATTAATACTGAAAAAATTGGCAGATTTTTAACCTCGGAAGATATTTCTCCGACTTCCATCTCTATATCGTATCATAATGGCCAATCAGGTAAGGTATACGGGGAAGTAACAAGTCAAACATGGACAGATTTAAATTGTAAGTTGTTAATAGGTGATCAGGAGAATTATACTTTAGATGAGAAAAGTTTTTTACTTCAAGGTCGTCATACTTATGAATTTAATATCGATAGTTATAATAGAAATTTGTTATATATAACTGCAATTTGTAAGGATAGTGGTGGTCATGGAGTTACAAAAATTAGTACATATCAGGCAGAATGAAAAAAGACCCTTTATATTTTTTCGAAATTAAAGGGTCAAAACCTTCTATTAATAGATTTGGGCAGGATATCTACTGTATCAAGAATGTATTTGATAATTTTTTTCTGGTCATTTAGATGGAACTGGCCAATGCATTTTTTTCCTGCTAAGAATTTAGGCAGAGTATATTCATCATTTGCCCACATTTGTTGATAGGGAATAGCATCTATACCGTGCCACTTTGGGAGCATCTCCAGGGTTTCTTTTTTTAATACTCCTGCGGAGTCTGTTACCAAAAAGAAATGTAGTTCAATTTCGACAGGTTTGGATTCATAAGTAACCAAAATCATTCCACATTTTTCTTGAGTAAGTATTTCAAGACCGCTTTCTTCTTCTGTTTCTCTGACAGATGTTTGTTCTAGAATTTCACCTAGTTCTATATTTCCGCCAAAGCCATTCCAATAATTTTCACCTACCCAAATATTTTTATTTGGTTTGGGTTTTTTAAGGCCGAGTAGTATTTTATCATTACGAACAATATAGCTGACAGTCATGACTTTTCTGGTCATTGGTCACACCTCCTTTAAGCAATTTTAAATAACGAGTTGATTATATATTATACAATTATTATTTTATGTCAATCAGAGAATCAAAAAAATCTTCCCGATATTACATCGGGAAGATTTTTTGTTATCTAAATTTATTTTAATCCATCAGGATTCAGCATGTATTGTTTTGCTAATTCTTTATCAATCAAACCTTCATTGAAAAGTCTTTTTAAGTCGCTATCCATAGTCACCATACCTTCCTTACCAGAAGTTTGAATAATGGTTTTTATTTGCGGGATTTTGTTTTCACGAATTAAATTTGAAATAGCTGGATTGTTGAGTAGTACTTCTCTGGCTACTGTCAAATCCCCATCTTTTTTTGGTAATAACCTTTGAGAGATGATACCTTTTAGAGTTATAGAAAGTTGCATCCTGATTTGTGGTTGCTGATATGGCGGGAATACATCAATAATACGATCAATAGTTTGCGCTGCATTAAGCGTATGTAGTGTAGCAAAAACCAAGTGACCAGTTTCAGCCATAGTTATGGCAGCGCTAATAGTTTCTAAATCACGCATTTCACCAATGAGAATTACATCAGGGTCTTGCCTTAAGACATGTTTCAATCCAGAACCAAAAGTGAGCATGTCTGCGCCTAATTGTCTTTGTTTGATGATTGATTTTTTTGGTTTATAGATGAATTCAATTGGATCTTCCAAAGTGACTATATTTACATTACGTTCTGAATTGATCAAATCTATCATTGCTGCCAGAGAAGTTGATTTACCGCAACCAGTCGGACCAGTTACTAGAACAAAGCCTTGCTTGTATCTAGTCATATTATAAATAATTTCGGGCATATCAACATCTTTCATAGAAGGAACTTTGCTAGGAATTATTCTAGCTACCAAACCTATGTTATTTTTTTCATAAAATAGATTGACTCTCATTCTAGTACCATCGTCTAATTCATGTGAAATATCTAATTCTTTTTCTTTTAAGAAAGTTTCAAAATATTTCGGATTGATTCCATCTAGAACTATTTTTCTGATTGAATCAGAGGATAATACAGGATGGTCGCTTAGTTCTTTAAGATTGGTATTGATTCTCAAGATAGGCGGTTTGCCAGTATATAAATGAATATCTGAAGCTTTTTTATCAACAGCAATCTGAAATAAATTTTCCAAAGTTATATTTTTTGTGGTTAAAGTTGGCATAGATTTGTAAATATTAATTCAATTTTATTTTATCATATATTGAGATGGTTACAAAATTTATTTATTACACTTCGGGAAGATATTCAATAGTATCTTCTGAAACAGAATCATTTTCTAGCTGCCATTCAGAGTAGAGATTACCATCTAATTCCTGTAGAAATTCTGACGGTTTACTGAAAATAAATCCATAAGTTTGACTATAATTGATTAGAGGATAAGTTAAATACAAAAATTTTTTGGCTCTAGTGCAGGCAACATAAAATAGTCTCCGCTCTTCTTCAATTTCTTTTTCAAATTCTATAGATTTAGCATGAGGAAATTGTCCGCTAGTTAGATTGATCACAAAGACAGTTTTCCATTCTAAACCTTTGGCTTGATGGATTGTTGATAGAATTAGATAATCTTCAGGATTTGCAGCTGTCGGGGTTACTCTTTCTGCTTGAAAATCTTCTGTTAGGGTTGTATCTGATAAGAATTTTTTTAAAGAATCGTAGTTGTGAGTAAAATTTATTAGTTGTTCAATATCTTCAAGACGTTTTGGTGAATTTTCAAAATTTAGATTGACAAAATTAATATAGAATTGTTTTAAGACTATATCCAGTAAAGCACCAATATTATTTTTATCGGTCTCCTCCAGAGGTATTAAAATTTTTAGAAGTTCTTGCCAGGATTTTTTCAAGCTCGCGGGGAATTGATTTTTGATGGTGATAATTTTATTCAACTCAAGATTTTTGATAGCAGAGATTATTTTTTGTGAACCAATACGACCGATTCCTTTTTGTAAATTGAGAATTCTGGTCCAAGCAATTTCATCTTTCGGATTATAAATAATTTTTAAGAATGAAATTACATCTTTGAGATGAGCTTGTTCAAAAAATTTAATTCCTCCGCGCTTAATATAAGGAATAGATTTTTTATTCAATTCAAGTTCAAGTTCTAAAGCATGAAAGTCTGCTCGAAAAAGTACGGCGATATCTTTCAAGTCGTATCTTTCTTTAGTTAATTCAATTATTTTTTGACTAATAAATTCAGCTTGCTGTTCGTTATTTTGAGTTGGTATTAAAATAGGTTTTTCACCCGAATCAATGACAGATGATAGTTTTTTGGGGAATTGATTTATATTATTTTTAATTGAATTATTAGCCAATTCCAAGATTTCCGGGGTGGAGCGGTAATTTGTTTTCAGTTTAAATATTTGGGTATCAGTGAATTTTTTTGGGAATGTTAAAATATTTGAAATATCAGCAGCTCTGAATGAATAAATGCTTTGAGCATCATCACCAACAACTAAAATATTTTTATGCGTGGTGGCTAGATATTCAACAATATTGGCTTGAATATGATTAGTGTCTTGGTATTCATCTACTAAAATGTATTGGAATTTATTGGATAGATATTTTTTGACATCAGGAAACTTTTTCAAAAGTTTTAGCCACAAAAACAGCAGGTCGTCATAATCAAGCAGATCAGCTTCTTTTTTTCTGTTTTTATATATGTTGTTGATATTTTTAATAGGTTCAATTAATTCGGTATCAAGATAAGAGAATTTTTCAGTGAAAACCGTTTCAATATTTTTTCCTGAGTTAATAGAAAAGCTGATAATATTTTTTATAACATTTGCTTTGGGAAAATTTTTATATCCCTTTTTATTCCTAATTATTTCTTTTAAAAGATTTTTAGCGTCTTCATTGTCTATAATTGAGTAGTTAGAATTATAACTTAAGTGTTTAATATATTGTCTGAGGATCCGATTGCCAATATGATGAAAAGTGCCTGCCCAAAGTCCTTTGGGTTTAAAACCTAATAATTTTTCTGTACGCCAAATCATCTCGCGGGCTGCCTTGTTGGTAAAAGTCATCAAAAGAATATTTTTTGGTTTAACACCTTGTTCAAGCAAATAAGCCAAGCGATAAACCAGTGTTCTGGTTTTTCCGCTACCAGCACCAGCTAGCACCAAACAAGGACCCTCGGCATTTTTTATGACCTTGTACTGTTCATCGTTTAGTTCGCCAGCATAATCAATTTTGAAATTAATTTTTGGTTTATCGGATTTTAATTTGTATATTTTTTTTGACATAGATGTTATCAAGTATAAAGTATCAAGTATAAAGTATCAAGTATACAGGTGTCGTATTTTAACTGATTTTGTCAATGACAAAATTAGTTGATTTTGTTATTATATAATTACTTAATTTTTAATTATAATATAAATGTTAGATGAAAAGATTTTTAAAGCCTATGATATCAGAGGAGTTTATCCTGAGCAATTAAATGAAGAAACGGCTTATTTGATTGGTAGGGCGTTTGCTAGGAAAAGTAAAGTTAAAGAGATTGTAATTGGTCGAGATATGCGTAATGCCAGTCCAGTAATTACTACTGCTACTATCAAAGGTATTACTGATGAAGGAATCAATGTTGTTGATATTGGCTTGGTAGCAATTGATACAGTTTATGCTGCAGTAGGTATTTTTGGCTATGAAGCCGGAATGATGATTACTGCTTCTCATAATCCACCAGAATATATTGGTTATAAAATGGTATTGAAGAATATGAAATGGGTTCGTGGAGTTGAGTTGAAAGATGATGTTTTAAATTTGCCTGAATTAGAAAAAAAAATTAAAGGTGTGGTTAAAGAAAAAGACTTGATGCCTAAATATATTAAACATATTTTATCTTTTGTTGACTTAAAGAAAATTAAACCTTTTAAAGTAGTGGTAGACGCTGGGAATGGCATGGCTGGGAAAATTATTCCTTTACTGGCTCCACATTTGCCAATTGAAATTATTCCTTTGAATTTTGAACTTGATGGTAATTTTCCCGCTCACCCCTCTAATCCGCTTTTACCAGAGAGTCAAAAACAAATCACTGAAGCGGTAGTCAAGGAACAGGCTGATTTTGGTGTGATATTTGACGGTGATACAGATCGTTTATTTTTTGTTGATGAATTAGGTCGATTTGTCAGGGCAGATATCACTCTATTATTGTTAGCTAAAATGTTTTTAGAGCGCGAGCCAGGCGCTAGCATTGTTTATAATGCGATATGTTCAAAAATAGTGCCAGAAATGGTAAAAAAATGGGGAGGTGTTCCAGTCAGATCAGAGGTTGGTTTTGTGAATATTTCCAATAATTTACGAAAAACTAATGGGATTGTCGGAGGTGAACTGGCGGCTCATTATTCATTTAGAGATAATGCTTATTCTGATTCAGGATTTATTGCTTTATTGATTTTATTGGAATTGTTATCAACTGATGATAGAAAATTATCTGAAATTATTGAGCCGTTTTATAAATATGCTAAACATCCAGAGAATAATATTGAGGTGGATGACATTGATAGTAAATTAGAAAAAATAAAGCAGTTTTTTTCTGATGGCAAGCAAGATTATTTAGATGGTGTTACAGTTGAATATCAGGATTGGTGGTTTAATGTCAGACCATCAAATACCGAGCCATTATTACGTATAACTGTGGAAGCCGACAATGAAGAGCTATTGAAAGAAAAGATGGAAGAGGTCTTGCAGGTTATACAAGGGAAATAACCAATATTTAATTTTAATTAATTTAATTTTTTATTCTAAATTCTAGACTCTAATAATATGATTGGAATTTTTGATTCAGGTATAGGAGGTTTAACAGTCGCCAAAGCTATAAAAAAAGTTTTGCCTAGTTATGATTTAGTTTATTTTGGCGATACCGCCAGAGTTCCTTATGGAAATAAATCTGATGATTTGATAAAACAGTATGCTTTGGAAGATGCTAAATTTTTAATTAGCAAAGGCGCTAAGATAATTATTGTGGCTTGCAATACTGCTTCGTCTGTAGCGCTTGATTATTTAAGGTCAAATTTTGACATTCCCATTTTTGGAGTGATTGAGCCAGCGGTCAGAGGAGCATTAGAAGCGACTGTTAATGGCAATATTGGCGTGATTGGCACAAGAGCTACTATTAATTCGAAAGTTTTTGAAAAGTTATTGAAAAATTTTGATTTGTTGAAACAAAATAAAAAAATAGATAAGAATGTTAATGTTCCGGCGTTTATGAGAAAACAAGGGATAAGCCCGGTAAAAGATAAAATGAAAATAAATATTTTTAGTCAGTCAGCTCCTTTGTTGGTTCCGTTGACTGAAGAGGGTCATCTCAATCGTCCAGAAACCATTAAAATAATCAAATATTATATTTCCCCACTAAAAATGAAGCAGATTGATACGTTGATATTGGGCTGTACTCATTATCCTTTATTGAAAGATTTGATTCAAACAAAAATGAAAAATACGACTTTGATTGATTCGGCTGTATATATTGCAGAGGATTTGAGAAAATATTTATCAGCCAATATTGATATTGATAGAAGTTTATCAAAAAGAAAATGTGAGAATTATTATGTTTCTGATCTTACACTTCACACACAGAACATCGTTCAAAAGTTTTTAGGCAAGAAGATTAATTTGGAGTACGTCAAATTAAATTAAATTTTTAAATATTTATTTTTTGTTCAAATTTAGTGCTCAAGCGCTTTTTATTTTGCTTATTTTTGTGTTATAGTAGTATGGTGAATAATTATAGGATAGGTCTAAAATCCCCAAATACTTATGGCACGTAGAAAAAATAGAAAAAAATCAAGTAGTATTGCTTGGTTTAGAAATTTTGAATTATCATCAGAAGTTAAGCATTCTATTTTGGTTATCTTAGTTTTGTTATTGGCTATTTTGATGATTCTTGGACTTTTTGATATGGCTGGTTTTGTTGGTATTTATTTGGTTAAGTTCTTGAAATTGATGTTTGGCAGGGGATATTTTTTATATCCTTTTATATTTTTTTTGGTCGGGTTATTTATTATTGACTCAGAAAGATTTGGTATCAAACCGACTAATTATTTTGGTTTGGTTATTTTGATTTTATCTTTTAGCGGTTTGTTACATATTAGAAAAGAGCCATTGGAAATGTCTTGGGAGGTATTTGATCAAATGCTCGGTGGCGGTTATGTTGGTTGGTTTATTACTACGCCATTTTTTAAGATTATGGGTTTTTGGGCAACTTTGATAGTTTTGATTGCTCTTTTTATGATTGCTATATTTTTGACTTTTAATACATCTTTGCGTTCAGTTTTAAATAAAGTGGATGCGGTAAAAAATATCAGAGAAAGAATCTCGTCTTGGTGGTATCATTTATTTCATAAAGATGAGTATACCAATAATGCAGAAGAAAGTGAGGAAGAAGAGGAGGATGAAGAAGTTGAAGGGCCGGAGTTTTCAGGTAAAGGATTGGAAGATGTTGATGGCGAGCAACAACAACTGGAAGTTGATTCACAAAAAAGAAAGGTAAAAATTGAATTACCAATAAATCTTTTGGATCCAACCACTAGTAAGCCAACTAGTGGAGACATCCAGCTTAATAAAGAAAAAATTAAAAAAGCTTTGCAAAATTTTGGTATTGAAGTTGAAATGGGAGATGTTAGTGTTGGACCAACTGTTACTCAATATACTCTTTGTCCATCAAACGGAGTTAAATTATCAAGTATTTTAGCTTTGCAAAATGATTTAGCTTTGGCGCTGGCCGCTCATCCAATTAGGTTGGAAGCGCCAATTCCTGGTAAATCATTGGTAGGAGTAGAAGTGCCGAATGAATCTATAGCTACTGTTATGTTGCGGGAAGTAATTGGTTCAAAGAGTTTTGTTAAGAACAATAGTTCACTAACAATGGGAATCGGCAAGGATGTAGCTGGAAAAATTTGGACGGCTGATTTGGCTACTATGCCTCATCTGCTTATTGCTGGTGCTACTGGCAGCGGTAAATCAGTGTGTATTAATACTATTATTGTCAGTTTGTTGTATCAAAACAATCCAGATGATCTCAAATTTATTTTAGTTGACCCAAAAAGAGTTGAGTTATCAGCTTATAATAATTTGCCGTATTTAATGACCCCGGTAATTACTGATACTCAAAAAACTATTAATGCCCTTAAATGGATAGTTAATGAGATGGATGAGAGGTATATTAAATTGCAAAAAACCAAGCATAAAAATATTGAAACTTATAATAAAGATTTCCCAAATGAGAAGATGCCATATATTGTTTTGATAATTGATGAATTAGCAGATTTGATGGTGACAGCAGCTCAAGAGGTTGAAGCAGCGATTATTAGACTAGCGCAAATGGCCAGAGCGGTTGGTATTCATTTGATTTTAGCTACCCAAAGACCATCGGTTAATGTCATTACTGGTTTGATAAAAGCAAACATTACTTCCAGAATCGCTTTCGCAGTCGCTTCTGGCATGGATTCACGCACAATCTTGGATACTTCTGGTGCAGAAAAATTATTAGGCAGAGGAGATATGTTATTTATATCAGCTAATATTTCTAAGCCAAAAAGATTACAGGCCGCTTTTTTGTCCGAAGATGAAATTCAAAGAGTAACAGGATATATCAAAAAGCAAACAGACGAAGACATGGAATATGATGATTCTATTGTTGAGAAAAAAAGTCGGGGCAATGGAGCAGTTGATATGAGTACTAATGACGAAGATATGTATGACGAGGCAAGAGAATTAGTAATTAAAACTCAGAAAGCATCTGCTTCATATTTGCAAAGAAGATTACGCGTTGGTTATTCCAGAGCAGCCAGATTACTTGATCTTTTGGAGGATAATGGAATTATTGGTCCTTCAGAAGGAGCTAAACCAAGAGAAGTATTAGTTGGATCTGACGCAGATGAAGGATATGATATCCAAGAAGTAGATGAGGTTGATGAAATAGAAGAAGAATAAGAAAAAATAGAATATTAATAAATTTATGGTATTTTTTACCGCAAAAAAAATTAAACAAATAAGCAACCTGGGTGATGTTCTAAAAAAGAAAAGGCGGGAGTTAGGAATGAGCTTATCTCAGATTAGTAAAAGGACTTTAATTGCAGAAAGATATTTGCAGTTGATTGAAGATGAGGATTGGCAAAGATTACCGGGTGAAATTTATATCAAAAATTTTTTAAAAAGATATGCTATGGAACTTGGACTTGATTCAGATAGAGTTTTAATGTCTTATTCTGACAACGGGTCGGCTTACGAAACCAGTATTTATAGTTTGCAAAAAACATTGCCATTGGCTCAATCTAATTTTTTTAATATTCCTAAATTATTAAGAAATTCAGCTTTAATTTTATTGGTAGTTTTATTTGTTGGATATTTGGGTTGGCAGACAAATAAAATAGTTACTCCGCCAGAATTGAGTGTTTACTCGCCAGTTGATAATTTAGTTACTTCTGAATCAAAAATAATTATTCAAGGAGAAACTGAACCTGAGGTGGAGGTGACTGTAAATAATATAAGTATTCCAGTAAATGAGGGACAATTTCATGAAGAGTTAGATTTGCAACAGGGATTAAATGTTTTGAAAATTACTGCTCAGAAAAAATATAGCAAACAACAGGTCATTTATCGAAAGATTATGTGGAAAACAAATGATATTTCTAAATATTAATTAATTATGCATATGACAAAAACAGAGGAAAATAATAGTAATAAAGAGCAAGCTGCTAAAGAAGCAATTGACCAAATAAAGACCAGATTTGGTGAAGGAGCTATTATGAAATTTGGCGAAGCTAGAACCACTCAAGTAGCTTCTGTGCCAACTGGTTGTTTATCACTTGATATTGCACTTGGTGTAGGAGGAGTTCCTAGGGGAAGAATAATTGAAATATTTGGTCCTGAAGCATCAGGAAAAACAACCCTGGCTCAGCATATTGTATCAGAAGTGCAAAAGTTGGGAGGGGTGGCTGCTTTTATTGACGCTGAACATGCGCTTGATCCAGAATATGCAAAAAAGATTGGTATCAATGTTGATGAACTTCTTATTTCTCAACCTGATACAGGTGAACAAGCTTTAGAAATTGTTGAAACCTTAGTAAGATCAAACGGCGTTGATGTGATAGTGATTGATTCAGTGGCCGCTTTAGTTCCAAAAGCAGAAATAGAAGGTGATATGGGTGATTCGCATATGGGTTTGCAGGCTAGATTGATGTCACAAGCTTTGCGAAAATTAACCGGCGCTGTGGCTAAAACAAAAACAGTGGTAATATTTATCAATCAAATCAGACATAAAATTGGTGTATTTTTTGGCAATCCGGAAGTTACTACTGGTGGAAATGCTTTGAAATTTTATTCATCAGTCAGAGTAGAAGTCAGGCGCAGTGCGCAAATCAAACAGGGTGATAAAATAATTGGCAATAGAGTAAAAGCCAAAGTAGTTAAAAATAAAGTAGCAGCTCCGTTTCGCACTACTGAATTTGATATTATGTATAATGAGGGTATATCTAGGTCAGGGGATATGATTGATATTGGAGTGCAATTGGATGTGGTAAAGAAGAGCGGTAATACTTATAGTTATGGAGAAGAAAAATTGGGAGTAGGTAGGGAAAATGCCAGGAAATATTTGAAAGGAAATTCAAAATTGATGGAAAAGATTTATAAGGATGTTTGGCAAGCTGTCAAAGCAAAACGAGAAGAAGATGATGAATAGTTTTTAGAATTTAACATATTTAAATAGTTTTAAACCGTAGTGACAGAGCAGTGCTCTGTCACTACAATATACAAAATAATAAAAAAGAACGGACGCATCCGTTCTTTTTTATTATTTCTTAGAATTGTAATGGTCAAGAGCGTTAGATTTTATGTTACATAGCTTGTTACGTAGCATGCTACGTAACAATATCTACTTTGCAAAGTATTTATATTACACTAATCTCACAAATCCTTTTTTCCACAGTGGACAAGCCCTTATTCACGGGCAAGCAAAAGGGTGCTTAATTATTTATTCATTATGCTCGTTCTGCGTATTCACCAGTTTCAGTATTGACTATCACCATATCGCTATTATTTATAAACAAAGGAGCATTGATTACCAAATTATTTTCCAAAGTAACTTGCTTGGTAACACTACCAGCTGAATCACCTTTGATTCCTGGTGGCGCTTCGGTAACTTTGTATTTTACTTTGGTTGGCAGAGAAATTGTTACCGCATTGCCATTGTATAAAAGCACATCAACTTGCAAACCTTCAAGTAAATATTTTATTTGTTCCTCAATGTCAGATTTTGATAATGTGAATTGTTCAAAAGATTCTGAATCCATAAAATTATAACCGCTATCATCAAAATATAAGAATGAAGCTTTTCTTCTTTGGATATCTGCCTCCTCTGTCTTATCACCGCTGTTAAAAGATTTTTCTATAACCTGTCCAGTGATAAGATTTTTTAATTTGGTACGCAAAGTAGCTCCACTCCTGGCAACTTTGATGTGTTGGGTTTTTTGAACTACGAATGGAGCATTATCAATAACAATAATTTTACCCAGTTTGATATCTGACATTTCTAACATAATATAAGTAGCAAGTATTAAGTATTAGGTAGTAAGTAGATTGCTAAAATCTAGTCGAGACTTGTAATTTAGCGAGTAGTGTAAGGTAAAAGAGCCATATAGCGAGATCTTTTGATTGCCGTGGCTAATTTACGTTGGTGTTTTGAGCATACGCCAGATTTTCTGCGGGGAACAATTTTTCCATAAGACGAAGTATATCTTCTCAAAAGTTCAGTATTCTTATAATCAATTTCTTTTATTCCATTGACACAGAAATGACAGTATTTTTCTTTTTCAAATAAACTCTTCTTTACCATCTGTTTTTAATTATTAATATTTAGAAAGGAATTTCATCAACATTTATTTCTTCCTCTTTTGGTTCTTGGCTTGGTTCTGGTTGGCTGGAATCATTGTTTGACTGCGCTGGGGCTGGTGAAGATCCTTGATTTCCAGATCCTGCTCGGTCAAGCATAATCATATTTTCTGCTACTATTTCGGTACGATATTTTTTTACTCCACTTTGGTCATCCCAAGAACGGGTTTGTAATCTTCCTTCAAGATAAATCTTACTGCCTTTAGTAAGATATTGGGCGCAAATTTCTCCAAGTTTTCTCCATGCAACTATATTGTGGAATTCTACTTTTTCTTGTTTTTGTCCATTGGCATCATTCCAAACTAGATTGGTAGCCACAGAAAATGTAGTGACTGTTGTACCTTGAGGAGTGGTTCTTGTTTCTGGATCACGGGTCAAGTTCCCAATGATCATTGCTTTGTTTAAATTCATAAGCGTTAGTTAAGAATTAAGAGAATAAAAATTATATTTTTTCATCAATAATTTCTTCAAGTTTTTTATCTAGTTCGTCAAGCGACATCTTGCCAGCTTCTTTCTTTTCTTTGATTTTTGATTTTTTTTCTTTTGGCACAAATTTATCACCAATTTCTTTTTTTTCTTTTTGTTTCTGTTGTTTTACTTTTTCTTTTTCTCTTTCTTCTCTTGTTTTTGGTGTAGATTTTACTATAAGATAACGCAATAAATTATCATGTAGTTTAAGTTTTTTATCTATGTCTGAAAAATTATTGTCAGACATAGTGAACTCAATAATGAAATAATAACCATAACGAAGATGGTTGATTGGATAAGCTATTTTTCGTCTGCCCAAGTATTCATTATGAACAATCTCAACCTTTCCTGATACAAAAAAATCTGTAATTTGTTTAATTACAGGCTCAACTTCATTTTCGGCTAAATTGCCTGGGATGATTCCCATGAATTCATAATATTTATTCATAAAGTTTCCCCTATGGTTCACCGGAACGACTATAATATCCGGGACTGCTGCGACGCGAAGCCACTAACAGAAAGGTAATTAATTATTAAGTTTTTAAGTATAATTACTTTAGCAAAAGGTCTGTTTTTAGTCAAGCTTAGTTTAGTAGGTAGTATTCAGTATGTAGTATATAGGGTAAATAAGATATTTTATACATAATTTTTGTTTTTATTGATAATTATTCGTATGGTATAATTATACAGAATTATTTAAGCAGTTGAATATATATTAAATATGAAATATTTTTTTATTTTTGGAATTCATCCATCATTATCGGTTGCTGAATTGTTACAATATTTTTTATTGAAAAAAATTGAATACAAAATATTATCTGCAGGCAGTGATTTTTTGATAGTTGAAACCATAGAGCAAATAAATTTAGCGGAAATACAAAAAAAATTGGGGGGATTGGTAAAATCTGGACAAATTATTGGAGAGAATTTTATTAAAATACCATCAGCTGATGAATTGTTGGATGGTTTGCAAGAGTTTATCAAAACAGGGAAAAAGTTTTTTTGCGGGTTTTCTTTTTACCCAAGTTATAAAAAACAATATAGTAAAATTTTATTTAGATTGGGATTGGAATTGAAAAAAAATTTGAAACAACAAAAAATTTCTACTAGAATAGTCAGTTCCAAAGAGACTAATTTATCTTCAGTAACAGTAGCAAAAAATAAGTTATTATCAGATCGGGGAGCAGAAGTTGTTTTTATGCAAGATTATGATGTCAAGAAAATTTTTATGGGCAGAACTGCCACAGTTCAGGATTTTGCTAATTTAAGTTTTAGAGATTATTCCAGGCCAGCCAGAGATGATTATTCTGGAATGATTCCTCCAAAATTAGCGCAGATAATGATTAATTTATCAGGATCTGATTATATGGAAAAAGTACTTGATCCTTTTTGTGGTTCAGGAACAATTTTACAAGAAGCTTTACTGATTGGTTATCGGAAAGTGATTGGATTTGATTCATCTGCCAAAGCTATTTGTGATACTAAGGAAAATTTAGTTTGGCTAAAGAATAAATTTGAAGTGAATATTGATAAAGTTTTAATTTTTGAAAGCAACGTAGAAGTCTTAGCTGATAGAATAGATATTGGTTCAATTGGCGCTATTGTGACTGAACCTGATTTGGGGACTGTTAAATTAAATAAAAAAAATGTTTTGACAGAAAAAAAGCGTTTAGAAGATCTTTATGTAAAAGCTTATGGGCAGTTTGTAGAAGTATTGAAAAAACGGGCAAGAGTAGTAATGGTTTGGCCAGTTTTTTTTACTGAGTATTACTTGGATATTGAATCAACCATAAAGAATTTTGGGTTTAAAAAAATAAATATATTGTCTGATGATTTGCAGAAGGTATATAAATTGAATGATAGAAAAAATTTGTATTATGGAAGAACAGGACAAAAAGTCACCCGTGAAGTTACGGTGTGGGAGAAAATTTAGAATTTTGATAATATCATTTTTACTTCTAATGGTCGCAATTTTATTTGTGACTGTTTTTTATAAGCTAAAGCCAAATAACACCAAGATAAATTTGTCTGTCCAGATAAATAACAATCAGTCCTTGTCAGAGAATAAATCAGAGTTAATAAATGAAGTTGAATTTGAAGAGAATGAATACATTTTGATATTTGGCGGTGATGTAATGTTAGGACGACATGTTCAACAGCTACAAGAGAAAAATGGCGGGTATTTGTCTGCTTGGGAAAATATTGCTTCAGAGTTTAGCACTGCTGATTTGGCTATAATTAATTTAGAATCTCCGTTTTCAGATAGACTTCCATATCCGACCGAAGGTTTTGTTTTTAAAGCTAAGCCCAAAAATATAGACGGATTACTTGTGGCTGGAATTGATGTCGTGCATCTGGCTAATAATCATTTTGGCAATGCTGGAGTATATGGCATGAATTACACTTTTGATATTTTAAAAGAAAATAATATTGAATATGTCGGTGCCGGTAAAAATTTATTAGAAGCTTATCAAAGTAAAATTATCAAAATTGATGATTTGTCTATCGGTTTAGTTGGGCAAGGGTATAATGTCAGCTGGTATCGAGCTGGCAGAGATACTCCCGGGATTGCCGTTCTTGATCAGGAAAAATTATCTGTAGAAATAGAAAATTTAAAAGAACAAAAAGCAGATATTATTATTGCCATGTTTCACGGTGGGGTAGAATATATTACCAAACCAAATCAAGATCAGATTTTATTTGCTCATACAGCCGTAGAGGCTGGCGCTGATTTGGTAGTTGGACATCATCCTCATTGGGTGCAGGAAATTGAAGAATATCAGGATAAATATATTTTTTATTCTTTGGGTAATTTGATTTTTGATCAAAATTGGTCTAAAGAAACAAGTCGAGGATTAGTATTGCAGGTAAATATTACTAACAAAAAAATAATAGGTTATGAGTTGAAACCAGTAGTGATAGAAAATAATTTTAAACCACGGTGGGCAGATGAAAATGAATCGCAAGAAATATTAGAAAATATTGATTATGATAGTATAATCATAGAGCTGTAATAGAAAATTTATTTTGACATTTTTATTGACTAAGAGTAAGATAATCTAAATCACAGTATATTAAAAAAAGAAAAGGAGTCTAGCTATGCAGAAAAAAGAGTATGGAGATTTTAATTGGCGTTATTGGTTATACCTTCCAAATCTTATTAGTTTATCTCGTTTTATTACTATCCCACTTTTTTTATGGGAATTTGTAGAACAAAATTATTTTTTAGCATTTATTTGGGCGGTAGTTTCTATAGGTTCAGATATTCTCGATGGTTGGTTAGCACGAAAATTGGATAAACGCTCAAATTTAGGATTGATTTTGGATCCGGCTGGAGATTATTGGGCTTTTTTACTAACCCCGATAGCTTTTTATTATTATGATATTATGCCCCAGTATATTGCTGTAATTATTTCTGGCTATATTATGGTCAAAGTTATTTGGATTATTTTTATTCATGTTAATAGTGAAGATAATGATAAAAAAATTAAATATGTGGAAGCACGTTTGTTGAGTAAGTTTACCACTATTACTTTTGCATTAGTATTATTTATTTATTTTTTATTATCTATACCGGTTAATTGTATTTTTTTACCATGGCAAAATGCTTGGTTAATATTGCAGAATGGTTTGCAAGCCACCATACTTTTTATTAATATTTTTGCAATTCTTTTTGCCATTACCGCATTGTTTGACTATTATTTGGAAAGTGATTTCCATAAACTGTATATAAGAAAACTCCTCGAATGAGGAGTTTTTTATTTGAAAATTTTTATTATATTAATTACTGAATCGAAACATCATTACATCACCGTCGCGAACCTCATAATCCTTGCCTTCAGTTTGCATTACTCCAGCATCGCGGGCGCCAGTCCAGCCGTTATGTTTGATAAAATTTTCATAGGCAATTGTTTCCGCGCGAATAAAGCCTTGTTCAAAATCAGTATGAATTTTTCCGGCAGCTTCTGGTGCTGCCATACCATTTTGAATAGTCCAAGCTCTAGTTTCTTTTTCACCGGAAGTAAAAAATGTTATCAGATTTAGCAATTCGTATGATGCTTTGATTAGTTTATCTAGGCCAGTCTGGGTAATACCGGATTCTTGCAAGTATTCTCGTATTTCTTTATCAGTTAGGATGGCTAATTCAGCTTCTAGTTTGGTGCAGATTTTGACAGTATCTTTCGGTAGAGATGTTTCTTTGTTTAAATCCTCTTCAGCTACATTATAAATATAAATTAAAGGTTTAGCTGTTAGTAGATTGAAATTTTTTAATATTTTTTGTTCATCATTATTAAATTCAATCGTGTTAATCCATTGACCTTGTTCTAACTCGGGAATAATTTTTTCTAATAATTTTTTTTCTTGATCAAGTATTTTTTCATGCGGTCCTTTTAATTGGCTAAGAATTTTATCCAGTCTTTTTTTAACAGTATCTAAATCAGCAAAAACGAGTTCCAAATTAATTGTCTCTTTATCTGATTCTGGGTCTATTTTACCATCAACATGAATTATATTATCATCCTTAAAATCACGGACTACTTCGACAATCGCATCTACCTCTCTGATATGAGATAAAAATTTATTTCCCAAACCCTCACCCTTGTGAGCGCCAGCTACTAATCCGGCAATATCCACGAATTCTATCACCGTGGGGATGGTTTTAGCTGATTTTGATATTTGGGTAAGTTTGGCTAGACGCTCGTCAGGAACTTCAACCACGCCTATATTTGGGTCAATAGTGCAAAAAGGATAATTCTGGGCATCCGCTTGATTGCGCGTCAGAGCATTAAACAGGGTAGATTTTCCTACATTTGGCAGGCCAACAATACCGATTTGAAAAGACATTTATTTTAGTATTATGAATAAAATATTTAGTATAATGTATATTGATTCTAATCAAGATAATGTTTTTCGTCAACGCTTTTCAACTATATTTTATTTTGTATTTAATAGTAATATAATAAATTTTTTGTTATAATATTATTAATTAACAATAATTCTATGATTACTAAAGATTTTTTTCATCACCTTACCAAAACAATTGATTCAGTTTTTTGGGGATTATTTCTACAGGGTGTTACTTTGCTCGTGCTAGCGATTTTGATTTTTATTTTTCCCGATGCTTTGACAATACTAGCAGTTTTATTTTTTTTATGGCTGGCTTTTATTTCTTTGTTTTTAGCTTTTAAAGTTTGGATTTCAAAACGAAAATATCATAAGTATTGGGAATGGTTAGAAAAAGGAAAGGAGTAGCATGGACAAAAAAATAGTTTTTGATTTAGAAACAAAAAAAACATTTGATGAAGTAGGTGGGTATACCAATAACCACCTTTTAGGCGTAACAGTCTGCGGAGTTTATGAATATGTTACGGGTAAATATCGGGCTTATAAGGAGTCAGAACTTGGTGAAATGGAAAAATTATTTTCCCAAGCAGATTTATTGATTGGGTTTAATTCCAAAAGTTTTGATAATGTAGTCTTGCAGCCATATTTTACCAACCTAGATTTAAGCGGAGTGCCTCATCTTGATATTTTGGAAGAAACAGTCAAGGTTTTGGGGCACAGATTAAAATTGGAAAGCGTTGCTCAAAGTACATTATATGAAGGAAAGTCAGGCAGCGGACTTGACGCTATCAGATATTATCGTGAAGGAGATTGGGATAGTTTGATAAAATATTGTTTGGATGATGTCAGAGTGACTAAAGAGGTGTATGAATATGGTTTGCGGCATGGAAGGTTGTGGTATCAGAATAGCGGGCAATTAACCCCTTATGAAATTTCTTGGGGCACAAGACCGACCATCATTGAACAACTAGCTCACGCTTTGGAAAGACATCAGCAGATAAAAATTGTTTATATTAAAATTGGTTCAACTGGCACTAGTAGAGAAGAAAGGATTATAGATTTGCGCGCAATGGATGAAATTAAATTTAGGGCTTATGACCATACTTTAAAAGAAGAAAGGATTTTTACTATTGCTAAAGTGTTTGATGTTGAATTGGTGGGAGAAATGGATTCTTATCAGCCATCGTTGGTATAGATTTATTGGTTGGAATTGTGTTTTGATTTATAATGTGGTAAATATACATTAGAATTAATATTTTTTATGAGTAAAAAAATACGCGTCGGAATACTTTTTGGCGGGAAGTCAGCAGAACATGAAGTATCTTTGCAATCAGCCAAAAATGTCATTAAGGCAATTAATAAAGAGAAATATGAAGTAGTACCGATCGGAATTGATAAACAAGGTAGGTGGTATTTTTATGGTGAAGCTGAATATTTGTTGAATGTAGAGAATCCAAAATTGATAAAATTAAATAAATCAAATAAAGAAATAACAATCATCAGTAATGGTAAGGATGTTCAGTTGATTGATTTGGCTAATGGAAAGGAAATTACCGCTTTGGATGTGGTTTTCCCAGTTTTGCATGGTACTTATGGTGAGGATGGCACGATGCAGGGCTTATTAAAATTAGTTGGTATTCCGTTTGTTGGTCCGTCGGTCTTGGGGTCTGCTATATGTATGGATAAAGATGTTGCTAAAAGATTGATGACTAATGCTAATTTGTCAAATGCCAAATTCATCACTATCAGAAAATTTGAATTTGATTTATTTGATTTTGCAGAAGTAGAAAATAAATTAGGCTTGCCAGTTTTCATCAAACCTGCGAGTCAAGGTTCTTCTGTGGGAATTCATAAAATAAAGAGTAAGGATGAATTTTATCAGGCAGTTGAAGATGCTTTTAAATATGACAATAAGATAATAATTGAAGAATATATAAAAGGTAGGGAAATAGAATGTGCTGTACTTGGTAATCACAACCCAAAGGCTTCTGTTCTTGGCGAAATAATATCGCATCATGAATTTTATTCATATGAAGCAAAGTATATTGATGACAATGGCGCTGACCTGGAAATTCCAGCAAAAATTTCAGCCGATATTATTAAAAAAATACAGGGATTAGCGATTAAAGCGTTTAAAGTATTAGAATGCGAAGGCATGGCACGAATAGATTTTTTCTTAAAAGAAAATGGAAAAATTTTTATCAATGAGGTAAATACTATACCTGGTTTTACTAAAATCAGCATGTATCCAAAATTATGGGAAAATTCTGGTTTATCTTATACAAGGTTGATTGGCGAATTAATCCAGCTAGCCATTGCCAGATTTGACGAAGAAAAAAAATTGAAAATTAATTTTAATTAATATGGCTAAGTTAAAACAAATTATATTAGTTTTTTTACGCCTAGCTATTGGTTGGCTTTTTCTTTGGGGATTTTTGGATAAAACGTGGGGTTTAGGATTTCCGACAGATTCAGCCAAAGCTTGGCTTGTCGGCAATTCTCCTACTTATGGTTTTTTAAAGTTTGCTACTTATGGTCCTTTAGCTCCATATTTCCAAAATTTAGCAGGTCAAGCTTGGGTAGACTGGCTATTCATGATTGGTTTACTATTAATAGGCTTAGCTCTTATTTTAGGAATTGGTATTAGAGTAGCTGGTGTTAGCGGAGCTTTAATGATGCTGTTTATGTATTTATCACTTTTTCCTCCGCAAGATAATCCAGCAATCAATCAACATATAATTTATATTATTATACTTTTATATTTGCCATTAACCCGAGCTAATTATTATTATGGCATGGGTCAGTGGTGGGAAAATAGAAGTTTGGTTAAGAAATACAGGTGGTTGGTTTAGTTATTCCATATAAATTTAATTAGTGAATGAATTTAACTAGCTATTGCCAGATTTTACGAAGAAAAAAATAAAAATTAATTTTAATTAATATGCGAGCACGTAAATTTTATCAGGAGAGAGCTTTGAAACATTTAGTATCAATGCCATTTGTTTGGTCAGTTTTAGTGCCGCTTATTTTTCTTGATATAGTAGTTGAAGTTTATCATCATGTTTGTTTCTCTCTTTATGGTTTAGAAATAGTAGACCGGAAAAAATATATAAAAATAGATCGCCACAAATTAAAATATTTGAGTTTTCTTGAAAAAATATCATGTGCATATTGTGGTTATGCTAATGGATTAGCTGGATATACTAGTGAAATTGGCGCGCGAACCGAAGAATATTGGTGCGGAATCAAACATCAAAAGGATGCGAATTTTATTGAACCAGAACATCATCGTGAATTTGTAGAGTATGATGATGAGGAAGGATTTAATAAAAAATATAGTAATTGATTTTTATAGAGAATATATATTTTAGATAGAATAATTATTGAATAATAAAAAAATCCACTGTAAAGCGGATTTTTTATATACTAGCTACTAACTTCCATATACTATTTTATTGGGAATTGCTTAGCTAGTTCCAAAACTTCTGATTTAATGTCAGTTAATATTTTTTCGTCATCAATATTATCAAGTGCCTTAAAAATCAGTTCACCAATAATTTTCATTTCATTTTTTTTCATCCCGCGAGAAGTAAGCGCTGGCGTACCCATACGAATGCCAGATGGATCAAATGGTTTGCGCGGATCATGCGGGACTGTATTTTTATTGACAGTAATTCCAGCTTGGCCGAGAGCTTTTTCTGCTTGTTTGCCGGTGATACTTTTATTATTAAGATTGATTAATAAAAGGTGAGTCTCAGTTCCACCAGTTACTAGTTCAAAACCATGTTTTAATAGCACTTCAGCTAAAGTTTTGGCATTTACCACAATTTGTTTAGCATATGTTTTAAATTCTGGGGTAGCTGCTTCTTTAAGAGCTATAGCAATGGCAGCGGTTTGGTGATTGTGAGGTCCGCCTTGGATTCCTGGAATAATAGCGCGGTCAATTAGGGTGGGAATATTTTCCTTACTTCGTTCTACTTTTTTCAAAGGAGTAGAAGCGTTGCCGTTAGCAAGAATAATAGCGCCCCTGGGTCCGCGTAGGGTTTTGTGAGTGGTGGTTGTCACAACATCCGCTATTCCGACCGGGTTTGGATGTACACCGCCAGCCACTAAGCCGGCGACATGGCTCATGTCTGCTAGATGAAATGCACCTACTTCATCGGCAATGGCTTGATATTTTTCCCATTCGTAAATTTGTGCATAAGCGCTGCCGCCAGATACGATTAATTTTGGTTTATGTTCTAAAGCGAGTTTGTGCATCTCATTAATATCAATAAAACCATCTTCTCGGCAGCCATATTGGATACTATTATAAATAGTGCCGGAAAAATTTAATTTTAATCCATGAGTCATATGCCCGCCATGAAAAAGATTAAGACCCATGACAGTATCGCATGGATCTATTAGCGCAAAATAAACAGCAAAATTAGCTGGACACCCAGAATGAGGTTGAACATTGGCATGATCAGCGCCGAATAATTTTTTTGCTCGGTCGCGGGCTATATTTTCTACTTGATCAACAATTTCGCATCCTCCATAATAGCGTTGTCCAGGGTAGCCTTCGGAATATTTGTCTGTCAGACGGGAACCCAAGGCTTCCAGTACTGCTTGAGAGGTATGGTTTTCTGATGGTATCATTTCCAAGCCGTCGTTTTGACGGGCGACTTCGGCTTGAATAAGCTTGTAAATTTCTGGATCCGTTTGTTTTAGATTGGAATTGTTATTCATAAATAAAAGATTAATAATATGTTTTTTAATATTTATTTAATACTATCAAGAACAGATTGAATATTCGGGGCGCAACCCTCGGGTAAATCATCAAGCGGAAACCAATTCCAATCGTCAATATCTTCTCCCAGAGTTATGTCGCCAATTTTTTCAGCTAAATAATGAATCAATACTACATATTCGTTTTTATGATCAGGTCTTGGGATTATCATCGGCTTCAAAGGTTTGATAATTTTAATTTCAATCCCCATTTCTTCTTTTACTTCCCGCTTGGCAGTCTGTTCTAAAGCTTCACTCCAATCGTCAAAATCAAATGATTCCAGTTTACCGCCAGGAAATTTCCATAAATTATTGTCACCATGCTGATTCAAAAGGACTTTATTATTTTCAATTATAACAGGCCCCGAGGCAATTATTATTTTTGGGTTTGTATTAGTCATATAATTAAATTAATATTATATACTTATTATATAACTTTATAATTTTTTAGTCATATAAGTGCTTTCAAGTTTATACCCGAGTTTTTTCCGGTAATATTCTCGGACGCCGATACCAGAGATTACTGCCATTTTTTTATATCCTTTTTGTTTGGCTATTTTTTCAGCTATTTTTATTAATTTTTTTCCCAAACCTCGATGTTGCACTTTATTTTTAGTATCGGAATCATGTCTAACTAACTGTCCATAAACATGAAGTTCGCGGATAATAGCGGCGCTAGTTAATTCCGGAAATAAAACCTCGCTTTTTTTTGAGTTGAGCCTTAGGCGGACAAATCCAAGGATAATAGACCGATCTGGTGTTTCATAAGATATGAAATATTCTAGACCTTGCCCAGCTTGGTATTTATCAATAAATAATTTTGATTTGGCTAAATTAATTTTTTTATTGCGCGCTTCCCGGCAGCGAATACAATGACATTTAATATTTCTTTTTTCCAATTCTTGCTGAAGCATTTCTCTTAAGTTGGTAATTTTGTTGCCAGCTTGAATACTTTCTTTTGGAAAATCTCTAATCAGTCTATTTATTCGGCAGTAATATGGCACTATTTGTTTTAGTTTAATGAGAAGGTCAAAAAGTTTTTTGGCAGAGTAAGGCTGATATTTGCCTGACTGCCACCATTTGTGTAGCGGAGCGTATTCAGATACAATAGTCGGATAGATTTTTATTTGATCTGGTTTGAAGTCTTTGTCATTAAAAATTCTTTGCAGAGTCTTTTCATCTTTTAAGGGAGTAGCACCAGGTAGGTTTTGCATTATATGATGATCTATTTTAAAGCCATTATTCCGCAACCTGTTGGTAGCTAAAGCAGAATCTTCTATAGTGTGTCCGCGCTTAATTAGATCTAAGATTTTATTATCGAGTATTTGTATGCCAAGTTGAACCCGAGTGCATCCTAATTCGCGTAACCTAATAGTTTCCTTGATAGTTACCCAGTCAGGCCTTGTTTCCAAAGTAATGCCAATGATTCTATGTTTTGAAGTTTCATTTATTTTTTGAGCTTGTTTTAGTGAGTGTGATCGGTATTTTTTTGGGATTGATTTACCTGCATATTTGTAGATAAAATAGTTAGTAGCTTCAAAACATCTTTTTATAAACCATTGTTGGTAGTCCCACTGGTAAGCTGACCAAGTTCCACCAAGAACCAAGAGTTCAATTTTATCTGGTTGGTGTCCATTGATATACAAAGCTCGCATCCGGTTATGAACTTGATTGAATGGGTCAAATTTATTAGCGAGCGCGCGCATTGCTCCTGGTTCAGTAGATAGATAGCTTTTTGGCATACCTGGTTCCTTTGGGCAATAAATACATTTTCCCGGACAAGGATATGGCTTAGTCAGAACAGTGATTGGTGTTACTCCTGATAGTGTTCTCGTAGCTCTTACTTTCAATAAATTTTTAATATTTTGAATATTTTTTATTTTTTTATTTTGCACCATATCTTGATATACTATACGTAGTTCATTTTTTGGTTGCGGAGCTAGCTTGTGTTGGCTGGAAATAAGCCTGTTGATACGCATAAAATCCTCACTACTGTCAGGTGATTTGGCGATTAATTTATATATAATTTTTTCTTGTATTTTTCTTTTTGTCATATGAATGAAAAAAAAGCTAAAAAATTAATAAAAAAAGTTCAGTTAGATTATGATAAGATTGCTGATCATTTTAGTAATACTAGAAAATATCTTTGGCCGGAAATGAAAGATTGGCAAGGCTATGTAAAAAACGGTCAAAAGGTTTTAGATGCTGGTTGCGGTTCTGGTAGGTTGTTGGAACTTTTTAAAGATAACCAAATTGAATATGAAGGAATTGATATTTCAGCCAAGCTCATCAATATTGCTAAAAGCGAACGTAGGCAGTATAACCAAAAAAACATACATTTTCAAGTAGGTAATCTTTTATTTTTGCCATATGAAAATAAAATTTTTGATTTGATTTTTTGTGTCTCAACCTTGCAACATATTCCTAGCAGGGAAAATCGTTTTTTAGTTTTGAAAGAAATATTAAGAGTATTGAAACCTGGTGGCCGTGTATTTTTTACAAATTGGTATTTTTGGAATAATTATACAAACAAAAAATATTTGATTAAAAAACAAACACTCGTTAATTGGATAAAAGGATTTGAAAAAGGAGATATATTTATTCCTTGGCGAAGCCCGAATGGTGATTTGGTAGTCAATAGATATTACCATGCTTTCAAAAAGCCAGAGATAAAAGAATTGTTTTCGAATCTCGGGTTTGTTTTGGAAAAAAATTATATTATTGATAGGGGTAATAGTAACAAGCAAGTAGAAAGTCTTGTTACTATAGTAAAAAAACCAAAACAATAAGGACAAAATAGTTTTCTGATTATCTCGATTTAATTATTTAAAAGTGGTAATCTACAAGTAGATAGGTGAGTAGATATTAATAATAAATTAGATTATGAGTTTAGATATTAAAGTTACTAGAAAGAAAAAAATTTCACCAGACCCGGAGCAGATAAAGGCTGATATTTCGGGGCGTTCTGGTTTTTCTTTACCGTCGTCAGAGAAGAAAGTAACAAATAATAATTCAAAAAATACTAAAAACATCAATAAAAAATATATTTGGTGGTTAATTTTTATTATTTTATTGGTTGTATTTGGATTATTAATAATGGTTATTGTTAAAGATTCTAGTTTACTAAAAAATGATAAAAAATATTCCGAAATAAAATTTTTATTAGAAAAGAGAGATTCAGAGTCAGTTATTATTGAAGATAATGAAGTGTCATTAGTAGAAACAGAGCAAAATTTGACAGAAGAAATAGATTTAGATGTTTTGATTGAAGATTTAAATTCTCTTGATTTAGAATTGGAAGCTTTTGACCAATTCAATACAATTGAATTGGAATCAATGCAGAATATTTTATTAGAGCTAAAATAATTATATGTTTAACAGAAAAATTTATTATTTACTTATAACATGTTTCATTTTAGCGCCAGTTATGACATTGGCTCAAGAAGTCGAGGGTGCTTCGTGGCAACAATCTTATCTGATTTGGAAGAAAAGACAGCAAGAGGTTAGAGATTTTGTTGATGAAAAAAAAGGTTTAAGACGAAATGAAATAAATATTAAGACATTATTACTTCATTCAAAAACTACTGGCAGCATTTTGGAAACAGTTATTTTATTTTTAGAGAATATTAAAAATAAAATAAATTCCGCGGTCGCGGGATCACAGCTTGATAATGAAATGAAAAATAAATATATCAAAGATATTGACGATCTGACTAACAGTTTGAAAAGGTATGAAGTAAAGATTGTAAAATCTGATAATTTAGCTAGTTTACAAGAGACAATTTTTGAAATTCGTAAACAATGGTTTGAAATCCAAAGAGTTAGCCGGCAAGCGACTGGCAGGCTTAATGTAGTAAAATGGCAGAGTTTGCATGATAGATTTTCTTCACATCTTGTTGGTGTTGAAGAAAAGATAGAATTACTTGACGAAGAACAATATGATAAAAACAAATTAGATGAAAGACTTTCTCAAGTCAGGGATTATTTAGATAAGTTTTCCAGAGAATTGATTATTGCCAAGCAAGTTTTTGACAGTACTATTACTGTCAATAATTCAGATCAGCTATATCAGGAAGGTATAAAATCTTTGCGGCAAATGAGTAGATATTTATTTTCAGTAAAAGATATTTTATTGGAAATTAATTCAATAATCAATCAAACAAAAAATATCGATATAAATGGTGGTGAAGAACAATCTACTTCAACGCCGATTGCAAATTGATATGATTATTTTTTTTAAAAAGTTAATATTTTTATTGATTTTAATAGCCTGTATTTTTTATGGGTTTGTTTTATATAGATATTTTCACCCATTACCTGAATCAGGTAGTTATCAAGAGCAACGTGATGAAATTTTGGCAATTGTAAATGCAGAAGAGTTTGATGTTGAAAATTTTAAAGAATTATTACAAGAACAAGCTGATTTTAAGGTTTCTGGGTGGCCGAAAAGATATTGGTATTCAGTAACATTCAATGATCCTCAAGGCGGGATTACAATTTATCATGATACTATGATGGCCTTGGCGTTTGGTATTAAACGTCTTTATGAAGCAGAAGATCCGCTTTTTGAAACAGATAGAATAGTTAACAATATTTTGAATAAGCGTTCTTATCTATGGCACGATTTACCCGGATCAAATCATTATGCTAGGGAGTTTGCTGGGTTAGCCGCGCTTGCCAATATTATTGGCGATACCAGGTATGAAATATATAAAGAAAAATTACACAAGTCTGTTGCCAAACTTTTTGATAAAAATGGTTCGCCACTTGAAGGAGTTTCATATGGATTGTATACTGTCAAAATGTTAGTTCCTTATGTTTATCTAACCAATGATCAAGAAATGAAGCAGGTAATAAGTAATTTTCATAAATGGCTAGAATCAGTCGCAGCTGCTGATGGTGATTTGCCGCTATTTGAAGATTCAGCGGCTTTGCAGTTGCCATTAACACCTTCATATTTTAAAGCAGCGAATGAAACGTTTTTTGCCTGGTTGGGATTTAGCAGTTTTACAGGCATTACCAACAATGCCAATGAAACTGTTTTTAGAAGGGCAAACTATACCTTATGGCATCGGCATCGGATAAATAATGTTGGTTTAAATTTACACAAACATTTTTCTGCGCTTGATATACAATTAAAAACAAATAAACACTGGTGGCTGGTAGGTTCAGGTTATCCAGGCTGGGATCAAAAATTCGATAAGCCATATTTGCAAAACATAGTAACTAGAAAGAAAATGCTGACTAATAATTGGTGGTGGCGAATAAGCAGTTTGTTTTTTAGACAAAAACCAAAAGTATCCAATCAGAAGGGTGTATACAAAACATCGCTTGGTATTGTTAATAGAGAAATTATTAGTAGTGATAATAATATTGAGATTAAGGATTCTTGCGCCAAAGAAATTAAGGTTATCTGGAATATTAAGGGTGAAATGATAGAAAAATCCAAGATTGACAATGTTTATAAATTTGTTTTGCAACAAGATGATGAAACCATGACCATGATTATTTCTGGCACAGAAGCATTAAAAGAATATAAAGGTAAGCATGCCCTGCAAAAAAATAAAATTTTTGAACACACCGTTTTAGAAATAAGCGGAAAGGACATTACAACAAATTTTCAGTTTTAAAATTTACAATAGACTTATTGTATAATTAATTCCTACTGCAATTTCCAAATTTAGGTCAAATTTTCTAAAAATTTTTTCAGCTTAAGCTTCTAGCTAAACTTCAAAAATTGTTTAATAAATTATGACTCAAAATTTAATAATTTCGTTACAAAATTAATTATGCAATAAGTCTAATGAAAAAGATTTTTAAATTTATAAATAAATTTTTATTTGTTGTTTTTTTATTAGCCTTAGTTATAACATTTTTTTCAAGGAATAATTATAGGCAGGTTGACAATATTCATGAAAATGTTATTTTAGAGCCTATACAGATAGAGACAAGTGATAAAGAGTTGATTCGGTTTATTGATAATGACTATGATTATGAACTTGAGCCTTTATTTAATTATCAGGTTGATGGCTTAATAGTTCATAAAACTGATTATCGCATTTTTAGCATCAATAAAAGAACTAGCGTTTTCCCAATGGATTTATGTGTTATTTGGGGAGAAAATGTTTCCAGTAGGGTTTTTCAGAATAAGCAACTTAAGTTTTCTCAAGATTTCAGATTTTGCATGTGGCATTGGCAGGGAGATGTAAAAGTAAACAGTGATGAGATTGCTAATGTTCATTTGATTGTTAATGATGATAATTTATTGAAGAAAGTTGAGTCATTATTTAGAGGCGATCAAATACGGGTCAAAGGAAAGTTAGTTAATGTTAAAGCGAAAAGTATTGGCAAACCAGGTAAATATGATTTTGATGAGTTTTCTATGAATTCAAGTGTTTCTCGTAATGATACTGGTGCAGGCGCTTGTGAAATTTTGTATGTTGAAGATATTGAAATTTTGAAAAAATCAAATCCAATTTCGTATTTATTATTTCAATTTAGTTTGTATGGATTGTTGATATTAATTGTGATTAATGTTTTCGTGTTTTTTAAAGAATTTTATCTTATCAGGAATAATAAAAAACAAAATTAGTTATTTAAAATATATTTGTAAGTTAAAAATATAAAGGGGGAATTATGTTTTCCTTTAAAAAATATCCTATATTTAGGATGAAATTTCGTATGCCGTGGAAGGATCCATTTTTTCGTTGTACTATTTTACTTCAGCGTGAACCGCTTGAGATATTAAAAATATTGATTAAGCGAAGAAACGGTAGTTGGCCATGGCAATTAATTGTTAAGAAAGAGCTTGATAAAAGAAAGGTGCATGAAAATGTTGGAGCATATATTAAATCAGAAATAGCGCTTATGAAGGATGATAAAAATAAATATTTTGCTTATGAAAGATTACATGCCGGTGAATCTGATGTTGATGTTTCTGATAGTGAAGCTTGCAATTATTTTGCAACAGCTAGTAATGGTCCTATTGAATATGCTCGTCGCAATGTTGCTTGGCCGACAACAGATAAAATTGAACGACCGTTTAGAAAAGTAGAAAAAATAGTAGAATATTTAAAACAGTTAAAAACAGTTATTATTCGTCATTGCCGACGAAAATTTTCTTTTTACCATATCTTTCATCATTAAATTTGGATTCTTATACGAAAAGCCCCACCAAAAACTGGGGTTTTTATTTGACATTAAATATATTTTAATTTAAATTAAAACAACGCTCGTTAATAATTTGATTGTTTAATTTGGAGGATTTATGTTTAATAAGTATGTTTTTTGGGTAAGGGAATTCCCACGCGGGTCAGCTTTTTTTCAATTTGCCTTACTAGGTACTATTGGTGAGTTAGGCGGGTTGTTAATTAAAATGGCAAATTGGTTTCCTTGGAATATCCAAACTTTATTTTTGAAAATATTAGCTTGGGGCATTCTGGGAATTATTATTAAATACGGCTTTGTCGGTATGAAAGGTTTTGTTAGAGCTCAGGTAGAAGCAGGATTTTTATCTAAAAAATATTTAACTGGTTGGCGCTGGGCATTTGTCGTTTCTTTGGTTACCAATATTTTTTTTGGACCAGTAATGATGTTTATTCATCGCTTGGAAGATAATTTGATTGTTGGGGAATGGAATATGGCAGGACTCGAGTTTGCTTGGTTGACGCTTTTATGGTTTTGGATTCCGGCTCATACTATTACTTTTAAATTAAAAGAGGAATACCAAATCGGCATAGCTGCTATTTGGTCAATAGCCTTGGGAATAATCCTAGGAATTTATATGTAAGATTAATCAGAGGAGGTTTTATGGCAATTCCAGCAGAAGCAAAGTCAGGTGATTATTGTGATCGGTATAATAAGGGATGTGACGGAGTGCTGAGTCTAAGAAATATATGAGGCACGATTTATTTGCATGCAGTTTGCATGCAAATAAATCTGATCATCGCCGGGAAGCAAATGGAAAAGAGGAGAGACAGTATTACAATGGAAATCGTTAGCCGTTGAAGGTTAACTAAGGAGCTTGTTTAGGCAGGCTCCTTCTTTTATTTCCTAAATTGTTATTCCGTGTTTGCCTCGTTCGCTTTTGGAGGGATGTGGAATCTCATAATATTATATTAAAGTAAGATCTTGATCCTGTGACCGCAGGGCAGAAATGTAGGGTAGAATAATTAGAGCTTGGCGTTGAGTTGACTTTTTGTTATAAATAGTTTATTTTTTCATAGCAATAACAATATCCCCAACATTGGTGCCGGTGGGGCCGGTAGTTATATGAGAGTTAAGTTTTTTGAAAAAAGTATATGAGTCGTTATTATTTAGGTAGTGATTGATATTTAAACTTTTATTTTGTGATTTTTTATAAGTATTATAATTCACCAAAGCGCCAGCTACTGGTTGCGGACAAAAACCGTCAATCCCATCAGTACCAAAGCTAGCTAGGGTAATATTTTTTAATAAATTTTTAGGAATCAGTTTTAAAATAGTTAAAGCGAATTCTTGATTGCGTCCGCCATGACCTTGTCCGCGAACTTTAACTACAGTTTCTCCGCCAGCTATCAGGCAAGTATTTGGTGGTATTTTTTTTATTAATTCTACAAACTCTTTAGCACTTTGTCTGACTTCACCTTGCAGGAAATTAGACATTGATATAGTTTGATATCCTATTTTTTTGGCTTCACTGGTAGCCGCTTTAAGCATAGTGTTATTATCGCCAATTATTTTATTAATTACTTTTTTATTTTTGAATACCCTGTCTCGACTAGTTGGAGTATCAGGGATTTTTTTATTTAAACCTAATTGTAAATGTTTTTTTACGCTATCCGGTATCTTATTGATTAATTTATATTTATTTAAAACTTGCCAAGCTTGTTTAAATGTTGATGGATCAGGCACGGTAGGTCCTGACGCAATAGAAGGTAAGTGACTATCCATAACATCAGATATTATCAGCGATATTGTTTTGGCTGGATAAATAGTTTTGGCTAATTGTCCGCCTTTGACTTGGGACAAGTGTTTGCGGATGATATTTATTTCTTGAATAGTAGCACTAGTGTGTTTAACCAGTAGTTCAAATGTTTTAGCTAAATCTTTTAGAGTTATGCCTTTCGCGGGCACAGTAAATAAAGCACTGCCGCCGCCAGAGATTAAACACAGCACCAAATCATTGCTTTTGGCAGAATTTATTAAAGTTAATATTTTTTTGGAATTAATAAATCCAGTTTGACAGGGTAAAGGGTGGCAAGCTTTTTGTAATTTAATTTTTTGCAGTTTATTATTTCGTGGTAGATTAGGCACATTGACTAATCCTTTGGTTATTTTTTTGCCAAGTATTTTTTCTGCACCCAAAGCCATTTTATATCCAGCTTTGCCAAAACCAATTACATAGATGTGTTTGTATTTACCAATTATATTATTTTTATTTAAAAAATCAGCAGTTAATTTTTCTGGATCAATTGCCAAAAGCGCTTGATTGATTATTTTCTGTAAATTTTGTTTAGTATTATTCATATCTGAATTATATCACAATTAAATTAAATACTTATTTAAATAAGTATTTAATTCTTTAATATAAAATTAATGTCTGAGCAAAAGTGGTTTATTTGATTGTTTTTTGCTAAAATAATAGTACTTTAAATATTAGTATAAATATCATGCCAAACAATATTGCTTTTATTTCTTGCGAGTCGTGGGAAAAAGAATATTTAAAAAATAAATTTAAGGGTAATCGTGTAAAATTTTTTGAACAGTTAACCTGTGAAGCTGATTATGCCAAATTACAACAGTTTGATATTATCAGCGGTTTTATCAATACTTCTTTTCAAGCAAAGAATCTCGCTAAACTGAAAAATTTAAAATATATTACTACCAGATCAACTGGTTTTGATCACATTGATATTAAACAGGCAAAAAAAATGGGAATTAAAGTCAGTAATGTGCCGTTGTATGGCGCTAACACTGTGGCTGAACATACTTTTGCTTTGATTTTAACACTATCTCGTAAGATTTATGAATCAATTGAACGTACAAAAAAATCTGATTTCTTGCTGGACGGCTTAAGGGGTTTTGATTTAAAAGGCAAAACTATTGGCGTGATTGGAACCGGCAGTATTGGTGAACACGTAGTTCGTATGGCTGATGGTTTTCAAATGAATATTTTGATGTACGATGTTTTCAAAAATACTAGATTAGTAAAAAAATATAAAGGCAAGTATGTTACTTTAACTAAACTTTTAAAAGAGTCTGATATTATTACTTTGCATCTACCGTATAATAAAGCTACACATCATTTATTAAATGCTAAGAATATTAAGAATATTAAATCTGGCTCTTATTTGATTAATACTGCCAGAGGCGGACTGGTTGAGACCAAAGCGTTTATCAAAGCTTTAACCTCAGGACAATTAGCTGGTGCCGGACTTGATGTACTGGAGGAGGAGGGGTTGATAAAAGAGGAGATTCAGTTGTTGGATCGACAAACTTCACGAGAGAAATTAAGTGCGGTTTTGCAGGATCATATTTTATTGAAAATGGATAATGTGATTGTTACTCCACATAATGCCTTTAATTCAGGGGAAGCTTTGCAAAGAATTCTGAATACCACAGTGGAGAATATTGAAAGATTTATTAAAGGCAAGCCTATTAATTTGGTGAATTAAAAGAAACAAGACACAATAATAATAAATTCTAAGCACGAAATTCTAAATCCTGAACAAATCATAAATTCAAATGATATAAGCTCAAAACAAGTTTAGAATATTTTAATTTTGATATTTGGATTTGTTTTGAGGTTAGATGCTAGAATTTAGAGTTTATTTGATTAATTCGTATCTCGCATCCTTATTTTTTGAGATTCAATCAGTATTGATCGAAATTAAATTATTTGTTATCATATTCTTAGCTACCGTATAAAAATAATTAATTATTAGTTTTAAGCACATGGCTCAGAAAGTTAAAAAGATTGAAGTTGATAGAGAGCTTTGTATTGGCGCGGCTTCTTGTATTGGCGTCGCTCCTGAGGCTTGGGAATTGGATGAAGAAAATATTGCGATTTTGAAAAAAAGCTGGACAGATCTGGACGATGATATATTGATTGCTTCAGCAGAAAGTTGTCCAACCAAAGCAATTTTTGTGTACGGAGAAAATGATGAGCAAATATTCCCCTAAAAAATTATCTATACCCCTTCGCTTTCATAATTTTAATTTTTTAGTTTGAATAAATATTCAACTTTACTCGTAGTTAGTGTAATTTTGGCATATAGCTTCGGGGTATTATACGGAATTATTTAATTAGTTGAGTATAAAAATAATTTATAAGCAAGTTTTAAATAAACACTTCAGCAACGAGAAGTGTTTATTTTTTTGTTTGGTTTTATTATAATGGAAACCTATTTCGCGTCCGCGGGATATGTTTCCATTTAAGCATAGTAGTAGTTGTTGTTGTTTTATTGATTTTTTGTAAAAGTTGTGTTATAATAGCTTTATAAAATAAAAATAAAATTAATGAAAATATATGGTCACTAAACAAAAATTTAATATTTCTTTGGCGATGGTAGTAATGTTTTTTGCATTGCTATTTTTTATTCCCACGGAATCCAAAGCTGGCACCTGCGGAATAATTGCTGATTATGAGACACCGGTTCTCACAGCAACCGCCAATGGGGAGGGGGTTTTTTTAGAATGGGACAAAATTGATAACAGTAATTTCAAGAATTATATCGTGGTGATATCAAGAAATAATTCAGAGCCGTATTATAGCGCTTATGGATATTTGACCAAAATTACCAATCCCGACACTACTGCTTATATAGTTGATAATTCAGTGAATTATACTAGTGGTGATTTTACCTCGCCTCTAGAAGCTAATGAGAGTTATTATTTTGTTTTATCTGTTGAATATGAATGCGGTCTTGTTAAAACTTCTGAAGCCGTGCAAGTTATTTATCCTGAATTGAATCCGCCCGATCTTATCACTCCGTCACTTTCCAGTTTGGTTAAAGATGACGGCAGTATTATTTTGAATTGGAATGATATTGATCATGAATATTTAAAAAATTATCGAGTAGTAATTTCAAGTTTTGATTCTACTCCGAATTATCCAGATAATGGTTACCTAGCCACAGCTAATGTAGGTGAAACTAGCAAAACAGTAGACAATTCAGTGAAATATACAGCTGGCGATATTGATTCTTATTTGCAGTCAGGCAGTTATTATTATTTTTCTGTTACTAGTCATTATCAGATAAATTCAGTTGATTATTATACTACCAGTAATATTTTGCGAATTAAATATAATGGTCCATCAGCTGATAATTATGCCTACTATCAAACTCCTAATATTACTAAAGTTCATCCAGATTCCAGTGGTATTAAATTGGAATGGGACAGTATCGAAGATACTAGATTGAATGGTTATCAAATTATTATTGGTTATGATGCCAGTCCGATTTACTCGCAAGGATATTTGGTTACTTTGGGAACAGATATAAGTAGCTATACTATAGATAATAGCACTGCTTATATTGAGGGAAATTTTGGTAAATATTTGGAATACGGGGAAATTTATAATTACGCCGTGGTTGCTTTGTATAATAACAATATTCAACGTACATCTGCAGCTCAACCACAGCAGTATAAAGGTCCTTTGCCCGTAGAATCTGATTATTTACAATTTTTTTTAGCATCTACTAAAGGCGGAATGTTTACTAGTTGGAACAGATTGAAAGATTGGCGTTTAACTGGCTATAAATTTATTATTTCTAAGGATAATGCCAGTCCGACATATCCAGGTAACGGGTATTATACTGATATTAAAGGAGCTGACGGAGAATATGATAAAAACGCTTCAAGCTATAATATTGTTGGCGGTATTCAAAATAAAGATGGTGATTTTGATTTTTTGGAAGAAGGACAAAGTTACTATATAGTTTTGGCGGCTATTTTGAATAATGGTGAGATTATTCATTCAAATGTAATTCAAGCTACATACCTTGGTGATGATGAAGAGGTGACGCCACCAAGTTTTATTCAATCAACTAATTCTGTTAGCAATGCAACTGTTGAAGCAGAAAAATTATTAGTAACTAACGTAGATCAAGGATTAATAAATAGATTGAGAGGATACATATTATTGCAAGTAGAAAATAATGGTGAAGCCTGGTATATTGATCCTAATTCTGATAAAAAATATTACTTAAGGGACAGGGAGGTAGCTTTTACTGCTTTGAGAGAATTTGGTCTGGGTATTACCAATCAGGATATTAGCAAAATTCCGATTGGTTTAGAGTCAAGATTTATAGATGTTGACTCAGATGGAGACGGTTTGGGTGATAAATTGGAAGAAGGATTAGGAACAGATCCCGAAAAAGCTGATTCAGACGGTGATGGGTATGGTGACGGTGAAGAAATTTCCAGTGGTTATAATCCCAATGGTCCAGGCTCTCTAAATTTTGATGACAGTATGGTCAGTCGTTTGCAGGGGCGAATATTATTGCAAGTAGAATCAGGCGGGCAAGCATGGTATATAAATCCAATGGACGGAAAAAGGTATTATATGAAAGACGGTCAAGCAGCTTATGATATAATGAGATTTTTATCACTTGGTATTACTAATACTGATTTAAGAAAAATAAGTGTTGGAGATTTATAAAGCTTTTTGTAAAATTTTTAATTTGTTATACTATTAGAAAAGGATTAATAAATTATTTATGAAATTATTATTACGTTGGTTAATAAATTCTTTGATCTTAATTCTGATAGCTTATTTCGTATCAGGCATAGAGGTTTCTAGTATTTATATTGCTTTGATTACAGCTTTGTTTTTAGGTTTGGTAAATGCTTTAATTAGGCCGTTATTGATTTTGATTACTTTGCCAATCAACATTCTAACTTTAGGATTGTTTACTTTGGTTATTAATGCTTTGCTGTTTTGGTTTGTTGCTACTTTTGTTCAAGGTTTTGAAGTGGCAAGTTTTGTGTCTGCTTTTATCGGCGCATTCTTATTAGCTATTGGGTCCTGGGTTACCAATCGTTTTATTGTTAGTGCAAAAAACAGTCAAAGATAATTATTATTCAAAATATAGTTTATGAAGAATATTCTTTCAAATTTGATTCCAAAATTAAGACAAGAATTTGTTTTGGTGATATTTTTGTTGGTTGGTTATTCTGCTTCTCAAGCTTCTTTTAACACCTTGCAATTAGCAATTGTTTTTAATTTTCTTTTACTTTTATTTATTATTTGGTTGATAAAAGTTTTTGTTAGGGAAAATTTTTCCAGGCAATATAAAGGTTTTATAGTTTTGATTTCTGGATTAGCTATGTTTGTAGCTGGTTTCTATGCGGCTTTGCAATATTATTTTGTAATAATACAAGACCCATTTGGTTCTTTATTGCAATATTTATATTTATTCTTTCCATTGTGGGTAATGCTTGAAGGAATATTGATGTTGTTTATTATGAATTTTGATCACAAGATAAAGAGCGTTGATTTGGAAGCAAAGATAGAAACAACCGAACCTTTGCTGGGTGATTTTATAACAGTGGCTTTGGCTACAGTTGTTCTTATTTTACTTGGTGAATTTGTGATTGTTTTTCCTTGGTATTTGAATGTTTGTTTAGTTATGACTGTGAATTTGATTGTGATAAATCAATTTGGCGGGCAAGTAGAAGAGAAAAAAGTAAAAAAGATATAAGATTGTTAATATTAATTTTTTTAAAAAGACCTTATTGTAGGAGTCTTTTTTCTATTACAATTAAGAAAGGTATAAATTATTAAAATGTGTAGCAATAGAGTACGGCTCTGTTGCTACAGTGCATATTTGATTAAGTTCATAAATATGTTAATATACTTGCATGGATAGAATATCCCCACAACAGATTATCTTATTAGTTATTCTATTTTTGATAGCCAGTGGCGGTTCAAAAGTGGCTTTCTTTTTGTTTGTGGCAGCTATTTTTTATATTATTTTAAAGAAAAAATATTCAATAGATATAATTAAATTATTAAAGAAAAAATCTATGCCTGAAGTGATAAATATAAATCCATCTGGATTGGGGAATATATCCTCCAAAGCTAAAAATATTGGTTATTTAGTAATTATTACGATAATCGTTATAGTATTTTTGGTAAATGCTATCAGAATTGTTGACGCTGGTTATACTGGAGTTTATTCTTTGTTTGGAAAAGTAAAAGACACAGAATATTCTTCTGGTTTGCATTTGATAAATCCTTTGGCAAAAATAACTCCAATGAGTATTAGAACAGAAGAATATACTATGAGTATTTTGACTGGAGAAGGTAAAAAAACAGGAGCTGATTCTATCGCCGCTCTGACCAAAGAAGGTTTGAATGTTGACTTGGACATTACAGTTCTTTATAAATTGGATGAACAAAGCGCTTCAGATATTTATAAGAACGTCGGGCTTAATTATGAAGAAAAAATAATTCGTCCAGCAATCAGGAGTTCTATCCGGGAAATTATAGCTCAATACGAAGCCAAAGATATTTATTCTGAAAAACGTAGTGAGGCAGCAGACAAGATTGTAGAAGATTTAAAAGTACAAATGGATCCAAGAGGGATTATTTTGGAAGAAGTGCTACTTAGAAATGTTCAATTGCCAGATAAATTGGCTCAATCAATTCAAGAAAAATTACAGGCAGAGCAAGAAGCAGAAAAATATGATTTTATATTGACCAAAGAAGTGAAAGAAAAAGAAAGGAAAATTATTGAAGCTGAGGGCCAGCGCGATGCACAGAAGATTATTAATGAAAGTTTAAGCACAAATTATTTGTATTATCTTTATATCAATGAATTGAAAGATAGAGAGGGAACTATTTATGTGCCGACTGGATCAAATACCGGCGTGCCTTTGTTTAGGAATCTCGGTCAATAAATTTTACATTAGAAAAAGGCAGAGTTACGACTCTGCCTTTTTTATTTAATAACCATAGTGATTTTTGATCCATGCCAGTAAGATGCCAAACATTTTTTGTTTTTTGACTTAGTTGGACAATTAATTTTTTCCCGGCGGATTTTAATTCAGAATACATTTTTATTACTTCACCAAGTGTGGATGATTCTGCCAAAGTTACACAAGAAATATCCAAAATGCATTCAGTGTGATTCGTGGTTAAGGCATGTTTGGTAAATTTTTCAAATGCATCATAAACTTTTGTTGATTCGGTATTACCGTTTAGGTTGGAAATACCCGATAATGTGAAAATATTTTTTTGGATTTTATAATCCATAATATCCTCCTTCAAGTTGGTTTTATTGAACGAATTATATTATCTTATTTTATTTTAGTTATTATGTCAATAAAATTGTTTAAAGTTATATTTTATGTCATAATATATACAGCTAATTTTTGGTACATGCATGTTGTAAAAAAATATTTAGGTTCATTTTTAATAAGCATTATAATAACTGCTGTGGTTTTATGGTCAGCAGTTTTTTTGTTGCCCATATTTGCCCAAATGGATACCAATACCAACGGCTCAGTTGTAAATATTTTGAATTTATATAATGGACAGGAATTGACTGAAAATTATATTCTTGATTTTGAAGCAATTGATAATACTGAGCATTTACAACTGATATTTGTTGATGCTAATGGAGTGAAAGATAGCCGAGAGGCTTATGCTTATCAATCAAGCTCTAGTTTAAATATCTGGCATTATAATTTGGAGATAGCTGAACTTGGCGATGGAAATTATCGATTAGAGACCTCAGTTATTTTTTCTGATAGCACTATTATGGTTGGTGATATTCGTGAATTTTCAATAAATGAGAATCCAAATTTATTTTTGGAGGTTTTCATAACCAACCCTAAAGAAGGTGATATTATTTCTGAAAATTATTTGTTTACAGCCGAGACCAATCAAGTGGTTGATAGTTTATATTTCAATATTTATACCGGCACCGGTGTCTTGATGGTTCAAGAGGAAGGAGTTGAAACTAACTCAGATCATAGTTATCATGCAGATTACAATACAAACAATTTAACTGACGGAGAATATATTGTAAGGGCAAATGCGACTTTAGAAAATAACACAGTTGATTCAAGGGATATTAATTTTTATATTAATAATCAAGTCGACAGTACTTCAACTTCAACAGATACGACAACTGCTGACGGATCAGAAATTGACAATTCAGATTCAAATGATGATAATTTATCTGAAGAAGTAAAGATTGAATTTACTTCGCCAAGCAATAATAGCGCTATTCAAGAGACTGTATTGTTTCAAGCTAAGACAAACAGATTGGTTGATAATGTTTATTTTAGGATTGATTCTAATTATATTTCAGCTAAAAAATTTGATGACAATAGATGGCAAGAATATGTAGATACTGCAGTATATGAAAATGGTTTGGTTGAAGTAATAGCTGTTGCGACTAATGAGGGGATAGATTATTATGATACATTAAAATTAAATATTCAAAATGAAATCAGCACTGATAACGCTGAAATAGAGAGTCAGGTTGGAGACAATGATAAAGATAAATCTGACGCAAGTAAAGTTGAACCAGATTGTATTCAAGAAATATATTATGCCAGATCAAGTTCAGTGTCTGTATGTCAGAAATTTACTGATTCATGTTCAGTCCCTCCGGGCTGGGAGTCATGTGAGCTTAACAATGAATCGCGGGATCAAGATAGTCAAAAAGATCAAGAAGATTCTACCAGTAATTTTGATAATGACGTCAAAAATGAAAACGAAGAAGGACCTTACAAAGATGACGATAGAGCGACTAGCGATCAGATAATAGGTATTTGCGATGATTTAGGTGTTCAAGATGTGGATTGTAGAAAATATTTAATGAACATAAATGATTACCCCCGAGAGTGTGTTGCTGATAAATTTGATTTAGCAGTGTGTGAAACTAAATATCAAGAATGCAGAAGTTTAGAAATTGCCAATATTGATTTATGTTTTAAATATTTATCAGAGCCTAGGCAGTCTCGTTGGTGTGATTTGCCGGAATTTAATGATTTGAAGGTATGTCAAAGTTATATAAATAAAAAATATGAAGAGAAGCAATTATTACTTGGAAGCAATATCACAAATGATTTTTCTAAAGAATGTTTGGATCAAAATATTATAGACAAAAAGAAATGTGAAAAATTTTTATATTATCTAAGATTGCCAATCGAGTGCAGGAAAAATAAAATTTATAACAGGCAAGAATGCGAGAATTTATTGAAAGATGATTATTTAAATAAAGTTTGTCAGCAAATGGGAGTTAGTGATATTACTGAGTGTCAAAATAAACTTGTTCAGAGCTATAAAGATAAATTTATTTGTGATAGCGGAGATTGCGCTAGGATAGTAAAGGAAAAATTGGTAAATGAATTAGCGGTTAAAGACATTATCAACAAAGGTGTTAAGGAAAGTCTAAAAGAATACAATAATAAGCCTTTTTATTCCAACCGAACTGCTGTTACCAAGCAGCAGGCAGATATAATTGGAAAAATGCCGATTGTATATGAGTTGGGACTGCAGTATAAAATTTTATCGGCTGAAGAAAAAATAAAAATAACAGAATATAAGCTGGAAGCGCCATTGCCAGCTGTTTTGGCAAAGGATAGTGACGGTGATGGAGTTCCTGATGATGTGGAAGAGAGATTGGGTACTGACAAGTATGATTCTGATTCAGATAAAGATGGGTATCTGGATGGGATTGAATTGGAAAATGGATATGATCCCTTGAGTCCATCTAAAAAATTGGATAAACAATTAGCCCCGATAGAATTAGCTTTAATTAAAAATAAAGTTTTAGAACATCCTTTAGTCAGCGGAGATGTGTCTGAGGATTTGCAAATAAAATCTTTTAAAAATATTTCTACTACTGATGAAGGATTAGAAACTAGTAAAATAGCATTATCTGGAACTGGACCGGCTTTTTCAGTGTTAAGTTTATTTATTTATTCAGACTTGCCAATGGTTGCTACCATGCAAGTAGATGAATTTGGCCGATGGGAATATACCATGACAGATTCTTTAGTTGACGGGGAGCATCAGGTTTTTGTAGTTCTCAACGATGATAATGGTAAAATTGTCAAAAAATCAGCTGGTTCGTTGTTATTTGTCAAAGAAGCAAAAGCAGCTTCAGTTGATGAAGTAATTGATTTTAGCTTTAAAGAGGATTCTAAATCTTTAGTATCGTATTATTATTATGGAGTAGTAATTGCTATAGTTTTAGGACTTTTACTTTTTTTTATTTTACGCAAAAGTTTAAAAAAAGGTGATTTGACAGAATTATGAAAAAATTTTATTTGTTGAAAAATTTTCAGGTAATTTATGGTTTGATTTTGATAATATTGGTGCCGGTGGTGGTAGCTCTAAATACTATCGCTTTGAATAAAACTTTTCAAAGGAATATTGATGTCCAATTGCAAAGACAGGCAATGTCTTTGGGAAAATCCTTTAATGTGGCGGCACAAAATATTTTTGATGATAAAAAAAAGTTACAGTCTATTATTGATAAAACATTGCAATCAGAAAATGATGTAAAGGAAATTCAAGTTTTAGAATTTAAAGATGAGGAATTTATAGTAATGTTAAGCTCAAACGAGATTGATTTGAGAAAGAGTAGTTCATTTACCCAACTTTATCTTTCTTGGTATCAAAATCAAGCCATTGCTACATTGTTTAATAAGCAGCAATTAGATGCATTTTTAGGTAGAGAGATTTCTTATCAAAAAGATAATGATAGATATTGGTTGGTGACCATGCCTCTTGTCGATGAAGATGGGAGTAAGCGTTATTTGTTGACTATGTCCGTATCACTAAGTATTATGGATGAATTAATCAAAGATACTCTGAGTAAAAGTTATATTTTTTTATCCCTGACCGTCCTGCTATTGATATTATTACTTGCTGCCAATTCAAGATTGTTTGAATATGCGGTATTGTATAAAAGAATAAAAGAAATTGATAAAATGAAAGATGAATTTATATCCATTGCTTCGCATGAGCTCAGAACTCCACTAACGGTTATCAAAGGATATGTATCTATGTTGTTGGCTGACCATTCTGATCCGGAAGAAACTGAAAAATCCTTGCAGACCATTGCCGCTTCCTCCGATAGATTGGCTGATTTGGTTGAAGATTTATTAAATGTTTCCAGAATTGAGCAAGGCAGATTGAAGTTTGATATAAAATCAGCAGATCCATTACAAACAATAAATGAAGTTATCAAAGAACTTTCAGTTGAAACAAATAATAAAAGGCTTGAGCTTGTTTATGTAGGAAAGAGCGTATTGCCGCGAATATTAGTTGATAATGCGAAATTTAAACAAGTTTTAATAAATATTGTTGGCAATTCAGTTAAATACACTATTAAAGGTTCAGTAAAGATTGAATGCAGTATCAAGCAAAAATTTTTGCAAATCAAAATTGTTGATACTGGAATTGGCATGTCTGCTAAAGCCAGAGAGCGTTTATTTGAAAAATTTTATCGTATTAAAAATGATGATACCAAAAATGTTTCTGGAACCGGTCTTGGTTTATGGATTACTAAACGGTTAATAGAGAATATGTCAGGAGAAATATTTGTAGATAGTATTGAAGGAGTTGGTACTAGTGTAAGCATTTTATTACCTCTTGCTAACAAGTCTAATAATTAATATTAAATATATGACAAAAAAAATATTAATTGCAGAAGACGAAAAAGATATATTAAAAATGTTTTCTGACATGCTAAAAACTGCAGGTTATGAAGTTGAAGAAGCGGAAGACGGGGAAGAAGCTATAAAAAAATTGGCTATTGCTACACCTGATTTACTGTTACTTGATTTGCAAATGCCGAATAAGGATGGTTTTGGAGTAATTGAGTGGATGGTTAGTGAGGGCAAAATTAACGACACGAAAGTAATTGTTTTATCCAATATTGATCAGCCAGAATGGGTAAATAGAGCAATGGAGTTGGGGGCTCATGATTATTGGATGAAAATTGATACGCATTTGACTGATTTAATCGCAAAAGTTAATAAGATTTTAAGTTAGTAGTTTAATAGTGAAAAATTTATATTAAATTTTTAAAAACCCCGATGTAAACATCGGGGTTTTTTTGTCATGTTATTTATTTTTTTGGTTTTTTTGCAACCGTTATCCTTTTGACAAAATGAGAAATTATGAAATTCAAACTGATTCCTATCAGTATATAAATCATTTCCCTCGGAATAGAATAGATTGGCTTGATTACTCCGGTTATTTTATCTATGTCAACTATCAGCGCATTGATAACAAGTATATAGAAAAATATTATTGCCCAGATAATTAGCCAAAATTCGCCTCTTCTTTTTTGAATGGCGGTATTGTTGTGAAACCACCTTTCAATTGCCTTATGAGATGTGTATAACAGTAATATTATAAAATAACCGACTGTGCTTTCAAGAGAAACGTATAGTTTAAGGTTATGAAATTTTAGCAACATCATAACCATAAAGAAAATTGTATATACAGATGAGAGTAGGAATAAGGCGTTGAGTGTAGGTAATACTTTTTCTTGGCTTTCACGAGAGAAAAATTTTAAAAAATTAGCTATTGAAAAAAGATAAAAAATATGCTATACTAATACTAGTTAAAACAAAAATAAAAATAAAAATTAACAAAAAACAATGAAAAAAATCATTTTTTCAACATGGATTGCACTACTTGTAGTGTCTTTTTTTGTGCCTAGTTTAAGCGCTTTAGCCACTAATCATTCAACTTGTGAATTGGCAGATGACTATGTTACCCCGGTTGTTAATGCAGTAGCAACTGACAGCGGGGTTGAAGTCTCATGGCAAAAAATTGATCATCCTAAATTAGCTGGATATAAAGTTGTTATTTCTAAAGATAATTCAAGTCCTAAATATAGCGAGGATGGCTATATGACTTATATTACCAATAAAGATACAATTTCTTATTTGGTTAAAGCTACTACCAAATATAAGAATGGTGATTTTGGGTATTATTTAACTCCAGGAGAGTCTTATTATTTTTCTATCACCGCTCTTTATAACTGTAGTTACAAAGAAGCTGGTAATGCGGTGCTGGTTGTATTTCCAGAAGTAGCAGATGATAACACTAATATTGGTATGTCATGTAAGTACAAAAAGTTATTTTCAGATCAACCACCGACACGTGATAAGTATTGGGAAAAATTGGGTCTTGATATTAGTAAACATTCAGATATTATTAAATATAGAATTAAATGGTTTAGTGGAGGGTGGTCAGAATGGTTTACCACTGGCGTAGATGATATAGATTGGAAAGATAATTGCGGAGATAAATATTATCTAGGCGGTCGCAATTGGGATAGTAGCAGACCAGATGAATGTTCCAGAAGAGTATGGTCTTATTTTACTGATCATGTTCATGAATATTACCAATGTTCGGATAATAATAATTGGCAGACAATTAAAGAAGTGACAAAAGAAGCATATAAACCAAAAGAACATTTGGTTGATATTTCCAAAAAAGCTAAACTTTTGAAAAATAATCAACTTGATGAAATTTTAGCGGAATTGAAAGAGCTTAGAAGTTTAGTGCGTGAACAACAAGCAGAATTGAAATATTTGCGGAGTTTAGCCGGTGAGCTTCGAAGTTTGGCTAGTGAAATGAGATCAGCCGTTCAAAATTTTGTTACTTACGGAGTTGATGAAAATACCAAAAGATTAGGTGAAGGCGAACGAGCGGCAGTTATTTATTCATACAAGGAAGCTTTCGGAAAATTACCAAACAATGAAACTGAGCTTGAGGATGCTATCAAAATTGCTAATGGCAGATGGCCTAGCAAAAGAAATAAAGCAATTGAACAAAGAGCGATTAGAAAATTCCAAGAAATTTATCATCGCCTGCCAAATTTTGAATTACCAAGTGATGACGCTGCTATAACTATTATGTCTTACGGGCTCCGGCAGCGAGCAGAGAATAGAAATTTGAAAAGTGAACAACAGGGGATAGGTATTTATCATGATATTTTTAATACATTGCCAGAGACTACTTATGATTGGAATGTGATGCAGGCTATTACTTATTCCGGCGCTACTAGATAATAATATATAAATATTTTTTAAAATAGTCCCGCGTTCGCGGGACTATTTTTATTTATTTAAATGATTATAAATAAATAAATACATGGCTGCATTCCAAGATTGATAGGGCATGCCCATTGGCTGCTCAGTCTGGCCGTGAAACCATTCATTAAATTGCCAGTTATTTATTTTATTCAATTCAGCCATTTTTGTTAATTCCTTGGTAGCTAAATTTTTATCGATCATAGATAGAAGTACTGCCCACCAGCCGTCAATAAACGGCCAAATACCGCCATTGTGATATTGCCAAGGTTTATTCAAATTGTGGTGTTTCATATATGGCCGCCAAGCCGAATCATTTTTGGTGATGGGATTGAGAACAGTTTTAGGCCCATATGGCTTGTCAATTTTATTTTTTTGTAAATATTTTATAATTTTTTTTATCTTTGACGGACTAGCTAGGCCAGTTAAGCAGGCTAGGATATTCCCGAATACATCAACTTCTTTTCCCCATTGATAATAATTAATAAAACTTAAATAAGTTTTGTCTTTTTTATTATATTTGATATGACTTAATAATTTTCCAAGTTTTTTATTATTTTGAATGATATTTTTTGACGGATGGCTATTATTATTAAATATATAATTAAAATATTTTTTAGTCAGTTTAGTGTTATTCAGTTTATATAGTTTTTTTACCCAATACCACAGAGCGTTAGTATACAAAACAAAACCAGATCTGGGCATCAAGTCAGCCCAGTCGCTAGCTTCATTTTGACTAAGTAAATAAAAATTAGGATGCTCTTGAGCCAAGAGCCAGTTGATAGCTTTATTGATTTTTATTTTTAATTTTTTGGCTAAATCAGAATTAGTATTCTTGTCAAAATGTTTTATGGCGATCAGCCACCATAGGGTAGAGTCAATACAGCCTAAATAATAAAAATCTATTTCATTTTTTTCCGGTTTGACATAAAAAGGTATTTGTCCGTTGGTAGCTTGGTGTTTGGCTAAAGTAATTAGGCTGTTTCTTGCAGTTTTGATTAATTGTTTATCTTGACTTAAAGCCATACCTAAAGAACAGATAGACGCATCTCGACCAAAAATACTTAAATAATTTCTATTTACAGCCTTTTGAGATTTTCCACTAGCCAGTATTCCAAACTTAGTAGAATTGTTTTTTAATACTTGTATTGATTTTTTATAGCATAGTTGGTTTAAATCGTTCATTGATTTTTATTAATCATATATATCCATAGTATATCACTTAAATAGAAAAGTTTTATGTTAATGAACATACCGTGGTATATTCATTAAGCTTTTAAATATAGATCAGTTTGAATTTGGTGGTTTGAAATTCATCCCGTTTACGCGGTGAAACTTTTTTTGACAAAAAATATATAGAAAAGCAGTTAGAACGGCTTGTTTTGTTGAGTTAAAGAGTGTATGGTTGAAATAGTTAATATAATAAGTAGTATGACGACTGAAACAAAATTTAATTTTGAGAATGAGAAAGAGAAGAAACCAGAGTGGCTGGAAAAAGTAAGGGAATATTATGGAGGGGAGGTTCATTCTCATAGTAGGTGGAGTGATCGGGGCGAGGTAGAAGGGGGAGGAGAAGAAAAGGTGATCCATAGTGAAACGCGCTTATTAGAGTATGCTGATAAGTTGGGTTTGAATTTTGTGGTTTTTTCAGAACATGCTTCTGATCCTGGAAATCCGGTTAAACTTCCAGAATCACATCCGATTTGCCAGTCTTTACTTAAAGAGAAGGAGAGAATTGATGAGATTAATTTATCAGGTAAATATAAAGTCCAGGCTTTTTCAGCTGTTGAGGCCAGTATTTTTTTTGATGAAACAGGTGAAACGATAATTGACGTGCCTGATTCTATTTTACATAAATTGAATTTGGTTGTTGCTTCGCGGCATACTATTGCAGAACAACTTGAGCCAACCAAGATAAAGGAATCATTATTGGCTGCGGTAAATAATTTTGAGGTTGATATCATTGGCCATCCTTATAGGTATATTGAATTTTACAAGCACGACTGGAACTATTTTAAAAAATATTGGCGAAAGGATCCAGATACATATGCAGAGTTAGAAGAGTTGGAAAGTAACAAACAGTGGGATTTAATAAAACAAATTATCGGAAAGGAAGATATAAAGAATAATGAAAGGATAAAAGAGCTTAATGAATTATTCTTGCAACTAAAAGATGAATATTGGCAAGTCTGGGATGAGACCTTAATGTCAATGGAAAAAAACGGCAAAGCGTTTGAGATTAATCTAAGTATTTTTGATCCATCCAAGGAGTTTTATCGTTCTTTATTAGAGAGAGCTTCTGGATATCAAAATCTAAATTTTTCTATTAGTTATGATTTTCATAATTTAGAGAAATTGGCCAATTTAAATAATAAGGGCAGTGTTACTGAGAAACCAGCTGATATAAAAAATCTTGGTAGAAGTAAAGCAGTGCAGAGATTGCTTGATTTGATCAGTTTACTAGAGTCTTTGAATATCGGATCAGATAAAATAATAAATTCTTCCAGTGAAAATTTAGAGGAGTTTATTGAAGAAAGAAATAAGAAAAAAAGGAGTATTTATTAGAAAGAAGTTAAGTCTAACTTTTTTATGGGATTAGTTGGAAGCTATCTTGCAACCGCAGAATAATCTTATTTTTATTATTAATATGAAAAAAACGCTAATAATATGTTGTCTAATAATTGGAGTGCTGGCCGTGGTGATTGTTTTACTATTTCTTAATACAGAAAAAAATATGACTAAGACAAACAATAATTCAGCTGAAATCATTCGTTACCCGGCTGTGGCCGGACAATTTTATCCTGCACAAAAGAGTGAAATAGCAGAGCAATTGCAAGCTGATTTACAATCAACAAAAGATATTCAGTTTGATTATAAACCGCGTATCTTATTAGTCCCTCATGCCGGTTATATTTATTCTGGTCAGGTGATGGCTGCTGGTTTTAAAACTATTGAAAGCATTGATTATCATCGCGTAATAATTTTGGGAGTTAGTCATAATTATTCATTTGACGGAATAGCCGCTTCCTCGGCTGATATCTGGCAAACACCTTTGGGAGCTATTTCAGTTGATCAAAGTTTCATTGATGAACTTATCAATCAAAATGAAGAAGTTTTTAAAAATGACGAATATCATAGACCAGAACATAGTTTAGAAGTTGAGATTCCTTGGTTGCAGAGTTTAATAAAAAATAATTTCAAAGTAGTGCCTTTGCTTTTAGGTAATGATGAGCAGGCTGTCCTGGCTAATTTAGCTAAAACTTTAAGTGATTTATGGGATGACGACACTTTATTAGTTATTAGTTCTGATTTATCTCATTATCCCCCGTATAAGATAGCCAGGGAGGTGGATAACAAAATACTTGATGCCATAGTAAGCGGCAAGGTGGATAATTTTTATGATACTTATGCTTGGTTAGAAGAAAATTTTTCCAATACCGCAGATACTTTTGCTTGTGGTCATGCCGCTATTGCTGTTGGTATGATGTTAGCCGAAGATAAGTCGTTTTTTGGAAAATTGTTAGCTTACGCAAATTCTGGCGATGTGTCTTTCGGTGATAAAGATAGAGTGGTTGGTTATGGGGCAGTTGTTTTTGGAAATGGCAATCAAATTTTTACGGCTGATAATTTGGATAGGGATTTGACTGGCACTGAACAGAATTTAGCTTTGAAATTTTCTCGTGCCGTGCTTGAAAATTATTATTTTAGCAAAGATAATTTGCTTGATTTAAGCGCTTATCCAGTTTTTCAAACTGAACGAGGAGTATTTGTTACTTTAAGGGATAAAAGAAGTCATGGTTTAAGAGGTTGTATTGGTAATATTATTCCTACCAGTATATTGGCAGATAATATTAAAGAGATGTCTATCGCTGCTGCTACTAATGATCCTAGGTTTCAAAGCGTAACCGCAGATGAATTGGATCAGATCAGTATAGAGGTATCTGTTTTATCGCCTATGCGATTAATTCAAACTCCAGATGAAATAGAATTAGGGAAACATGGTGTGCTTATTAAGCAAGGATTTAGAACCGGAGTATTCCTGCCTCAAGTAGCAACTGAAACCGGTTGGGATTTGGAAATTTTTATGTCAAAATTATGCACAGATAAAGCGGGGATAGAGGCTACTGCATGGCAAACTGGTCAGGCGGAAATATATGTTTTTACCGCACAAGTATTTGGTGAATAAATTTTATGAAAGAATGTATTAATTATAAAAAGAATAATGACAGTACTCTCAAATGTGAAGCGTGTAACCATTTTTGTTTAATCCAAGAAGGCAAAGTTGGAGTTTGCGGTATTCGTCAGAACCAAAACGGCAAGCTATATTTATTGGCGTACGGCAAGGCAGTAGCAGCGCAAATTGATCCAGTTGAAAAAAAACCTTTATTTCATTTTTTACCTGGGGCAAAGGTTTTTTCTTTTGGTACGGTTGGTTGTAATTTTCGCTGTTTAAATTGTCAGAATCACGACATTTCACAAATGTTTGAGAATAAAGGGAATATTAATGATTATGATAAAATTTTTTGGGGTAGAAAATTAAGTCCAGCGGAAATTGTTGATGCCGCCATAGCCAATAATTGTGTAGGTATTGCTTATACTTACAATGAGCCAACAGTTTGGATGGAATATGCTTTAGATACTATGAAACTGGCTAAAGAAAAATCTTTGAAAAATATTTGGGTTTCCAATGGTTATATGTCTGTTCAGACCAGGGAGATGATAGAACCTTATTTAGATGCTATTAATATAGATATTAAGTCTTATGATCCAGATTTTTATCGCCGTATTACTGGAGCGACATTGAAACCGGTGCTTGATAATTGCCGTTATTTTGCCAAGCAGTCAAATGTCTGGTTGGAAATTACCACTTTGATAATTCCTACCCTGTCCGATCAAGAGGAAATGCTTAATGGTTTAGTCAAGTTTATCAAAAAAGAGTTAGGCGCTGATGTTCCATGGCATGTCAGCGCTTTTTCTGGCAGTATTTCTTGGCGGTTGCAGAATTTGCCTGACACTCAACCAGAATCTGTTAATAAAGTGTATGAGATAGGCAAGAAAGCTGGGCTTGATTATGTTTATACAGGTAATTTATGGCAGAACGGACAAGAAAATACTTATTGCCCTAAATGTGGCGAGTTGATTATAGAACGTCGGGGTTATGATATTATTAGGTATGATAGACAAGGAAAGTGCGGGGTTTGTAATCATAACTTAGCTGGGATTTTTTTGTGAAATAAAAAAATTCCTGGCCAGTTTAATTACAGCAGATAAAACCCATCCTGTTCCTAAAATTAGATTTATCCAAGAAGATAATCTAGAGAAATTCCTTTTTGATAATTTAGTAAAATGGCAAGAAGAAATTATTTTTGGTGATGGAATTTGGTGGGGTTTTCAAAATCAAAATTTTGCCGATACTTATGAAAAATGGATTGATTTTACTTGGAAAACTAAACAATGTAAAGATCCAAATTACAAAATCCAATTTTTTAGTAATCAAACAAAAATTGAACAAAAATTAAGTAGTAAGTATGCTAAAAAAAGAGAAGTTAGATTTATGGAAGAAACAAATTTTACTGCCAACACTTGGGTGTGCGGTGATTATTTAATTTTAATTTCTACTCATCAACGTCCTTTTTATTTAATTGAAATCCATGACGCAATGTTAGCGTATAATATTAGGGAACTATTTAAAAAACTTTGGGACATTGGTGTTAAATAGTATTTACTCATTATATTTTAAATTTTAACGTGGTAAGCTTGTTACGTAGCATATTATGTAACAAAAAAATCTCTCAAGATTCTTGGGAGATTTTTTGATCCCGCCTATGCCTTTAGGGCTACGGCGGGCGCGGTGGGGTGGTAAGCAAAATTTTATTATAACTAGTGATATTTTAGGGAATGGGGGTTGGAGTGGTTATTACAGAGTAGGATTAAGGGAATTGAAAAAGTATTAATTTTCTACATTAAATTTCATTTTATTAATATCTTCCAAAAAATCCAATGTTGATTTAACCGAAAGGCCTTGAGTATTTTTTAAGATAACCCTATCACCAAATTTATTAATCAAAGAACTTAAAAATTCATCACCCCAAGAAGGAGAAAAAACATCAACCCCATCAAAATCAACTTCTATTTTCTCGTCATTTTGTATATCTTTTAAAGACGGCAAAAAAGCAGCAAAGGCTTCTTTGCCAAGCATTCTGCCGTTCAATAATGTTCCAAATTTTTTTAAATAAATAGTCATAAGCAAAGCTTCGTTTCTTCGTTCGCTCGAAAGTATAAGAGCACTAGCTCTTATACTTTACTCGCTTACTTGAAAATAAAATTAAAATTGAATTAATGCCAAACATCCACAAAGTTTGACTGATGATTTTTTAATATTTAAATCAATATCACCTTTTTTTATTTCAAGTTTAGCATCACCAGTTTGAAAAAATAATTTTATTTCGTTATTAATTACTGTTTTTTTTACATATTTCAAACCATTCCCCCTTGACTCTGGGGAACGACCAGAAATAATTTCAGTAAATGCAGTTTCTATAGCATCTAAATGATTATTTAATTCTGGTTTAACTTTTTTTAAAGTTTTTAAGATACCTTGACCTCTATCCGCTAAAACAATTTTTCTTTTTTTAAAATCATAAGCAAAAAATATCCCCATAATATCCGGCCAATTACCAAAATTATGGGCAAAAGAATTATCGCCAATTTCACCGGCTATACTGGTAATTGAAAAGTAGTTGTCTTTTAAGTTTTCTATTTTGCTCAATTCATTTCTTAATTTAGTTAATCGTGCTTGAAAAGCAGAAGTGTCTTTACAATAAAGATCATATCGCGGCTCAATTCCCGATTTATCTAAAACCCAACTCTTTGCCATTTTAAATATATCTTTTAAATTATTTTTTATATATTCGTCAATATCTTCTTTTTTATAATAGCGATAATTATTTTTTCCGCGTATCGAAACTAGACGACCACTGTCATCCCAGCGACGCAAAGTTTGAGAATTAACCCCAAGCATTTCAGATGCTTTTTTTATTGTAATTAAGTTAATATTCATAAACTTTATACAAATTTAATCAAACCTTATACATTTTTATTATAAACCTTATACAAAATTTTGTCAACCTTATACATTTTTATATTATAAAAATTAATAAAAACGAGGCTGTAAACCTCGTTTGGTGAATGTCAGAAAGAATCTTGTCAGATAGAGAGTATATGGTTAATGTTAAAGAAAATGTATTAGCGATAAGTAATTATAAAAAAGGCAGTCAGTTGATGCTGACTGCCAATAAACCTATTTTTTAAAAAAATGTGGCGAGATGATTATAGAACGTCGGGGTTATGATATTATTAGGTATGATAGACAAGGAAAGTGCGGGGTTTGTAATAATAACTTAGCTGGGATTTTTTTGTGAATATATCACCTGCCCGCTAGTGCCAGGTATGGAAGACGGGGAAATTATGCCTCGTTTATATTTGTTTTTTTGTCTTACGGAAATTAAGGCAGTTTTTTTAAATTAAAACATCTCTATATTTAACTCTAGAGATAACTCTAGAGATGTGTTACTGATAATAATAAAACCTCTGACAAAAGCCAGAGGTTTTATTATGGGGTGGCTAGAGGGAATTACGCCTCACCCGCTATCGCGGAATCGTTGCCCTGGGTACCAAATAATCCTGCACTTCCGCCAGTTGGCGGATCAGATTATTTGTCACTCGCTTCGTCGCTGACACTCCTTGCTCGTTCGTACCCGTTCGATTCCCACAACTAATCATCTAATTAAAAAACCATCAGCATAAAGCTAATGATTTTTTAATGGGGTCAGGAACTGACCGCTCTTATAACTTTATTTGAAGATCGGCCGTATATGACCATGTTAAAGGAAAAAATTGCAATAATCAAGAAAGTTCAGAAAGAATATAATTATTATCCCGCTAATTAGAGATGGGGAGTTTGTTGCCCCGTTTCTGCCCACTGTGTGCCCGTGTGGCGAGCGGTTGGGAGGAAATAAGAGATTAACACCTAAGAAACGAGATTGAGAGAATTTAAATGATTTGTGAGTAGATTAATTATTTTCCGTAATTATAATTTTTTTTATAATATTTTAACCTCTTCTTAAACATTCTCTCCAAATACTCAATTTCTTTGTCCCTATAATCATAAACAGTCTTTCTGACTTTATCGCTATGAAGTAGCCGGCCGACATATTGAGTTAGTTTGCCTTCAAAAGAAAAAGGATAAATCAAAAATAAACAATTTAAGTTATTAAAATGAGTGCCTTCACCGAGCAGTTGGCCAGTGGCAATAATAATTTGAAAATGACCTGATTCAATTTGTTTGACCTTTTCTTGTTTTTTCTTTGGAGTTAAATCGCCAATTAAAGTAATAACTTCAAAATCCCTTTTTAAATAAGCGTTCATGATTTGAACATGGTCTTTACGTTCTGTTAAAACTAAACATTTTTTCCCTTTATTGGCTTCCTTCTTAATATTTTCAGCGATTAACTCGTTTCTTTGTGAGTCAAAGGTAATAATTTTTGCAAGAAGTTGATAATCTTCCGTTTTAATTTTATATGGAAACTGAATTTTAGTGTCATTAATAATAATTTTAACTTTTGCATTTTTTGATTTTATTGTTTCAGTCTTAAAGTCTCTATTAACCTCATGAATTATTTGTCCAAGATAGACAAAGATTAATTTTTCATCATTATGCTTTCTAATGGGTGTGGCTGTTAGTCCATAAAGATTATATGGATTAAATTGAGTAATTACCTGGCGAAACATTTTGGCTGGCATGTGATGACACTCATCAACTAAAACTAATCCGAATTGATCTGATAATTTCTTCAAATCATTCATGCGAGTTAATGTTTGAATCATAGCGACTGTTATTGGGAGTTTAATTGATTTTTTGTTACTTCCAATCTGTCCGATTTTTCTTTTTGGAATTTGTAAAAAGTTTTCAATTCTTTCAATCCACTGATCATAAATTTGTTTGCGGTGAGTGATAATTAAGGCTGGCTGTTTTTTGTTGGCAATCAGGTCTAAAGCCATTATGGTTTTGCCAGAGCCAGGCGGTGCAACCAGAATTCCTTGATCTATGTTTTCAAAAGCCTCAACTGCTTCTTGTTGATAATCAAACAATTTAAAAGTTGATTTGTATTTTACTTCATCACATTTGTGTCGCTCATCATAAATTTTATAAGGAACATTATTATCATTGAGATATTGGGTCAACTCGTCAAGAAAACCTCGCGGAATTAATACATTATGGTCATCTTTAACTATGGTTTTAAAATATTTCTCTAATTGGTAAACCGATAACCCCATTTTTTGTTTGATAGCGTATTCATTATTGAAAAAATTTAATTCATCTGCTAAAAAATTAGATAATTGCTTATTAATATATTTTTTGGCTATTACAATATGAGAATTAATAATAATTGGTATGGCGTCTCCTTTATGTTTAAATTTTTTGGCCGTAGTTTTTTTATTTGAAAACTTTTCAAATAAATCATCCAATTTCTGAGTAGAAATTTTTTTAATCGAATTTAACAATTGCCATTGGTCATCTATTGGAGTAAAGTTGTTCTTAGGGTCAAGAAAAATACTATTGCTTTGTTGTCTTGATTTGCCTTGTAACGGCAAAGCTATTAAATTGCCCAATCCTTTGCCGCTATGGTAATCTTGGTTAGGAAATAATCTGTCAAAACTTTCTTCTTTTTCAAAATTGTCAATATTTTTAGATTCTTTGATTGAATGCAAAAATATTTTCCTTGATTTATAAGCAGGGTAAGCGCTGTCAAAAAACCACCAAACATGACCGCCATTGCCAGAACGAGATCTTTCAATGTAGGCTGATAAATTGTATTTATCGCCTTGCTTTAATAATCTCTTAACAGATTTTATCCAGTCTTTCCCATCAAAATCTGCAACCATAAACCAAGAACTATTATCTTGAAGCAACGGGTAAATGCCAATAGCTTTATACCCTCTTAAGTGCTTTTCGATAACATCGTTTGTCAACGGCGCTAGTTCTTTCTTGCTTCTGTCTTTGTGAACAGGAAAATATCCGCTGGCACTACCATCCCACTTCTCCCATCTTAAAGCATAAACATCGCTTCTACCCTGAAAAAGCGATGTAAATATTTTAATTTTTTGATCTGGGGTAAGATTAATCATAAAAATTAATTTTTAGCTGTTATCTTCTTGCTAAAATATTTATGATAAATTTCTCCAAGCATATCGTGAAATCCCCAACCCATATCACTTGTACCAGATACTATTTTTTGGAAACGAAGTAAATAATCATTTTCAATTTTACTATCAATTACAAATTTAGCTGCTAATTCATACATATTTTCCATACTATTATAAAACGGCTCATCAATATCTCCGTACTCCAAAGTGAAATCAACTCCCATCTCAACATAATAAATCATTAAATCAGCAATGAAATGTGAATTGTCGCATAGCTTTTTAAAATCACTAACTGCTCTACGAGCCACAGATAATCGCATTTTACCCAATCCTCTATCTGGAAAAAATTCGTTTTTGATAATTTTCTTATACTTGTCACGTAAATCTAAACCACCACCTTCTACTAATTTAGATTGATAAAATTCTTTAACTTTGGGGAATTTTTTAAACAATTCAATAACATCATCCGACAGGGTTTGTTTGGATGAATTTTGTAGATACTTCTTTAATTGCGAAATCGATATTGATGTCATAATTTTCTTTTCCAAAAATCATATTCATTTTTTCTAAAAGTCGCTTCGTCCAAATCACAAACTTTGTGCTTATTCCTCATAACTTGAATAAAATCTTTATGAGTAATGAGAAAGTCCTTATGACCTTTTATAATTTCCTGCATTTTTTGATAACACTTCTTCTGCTTATCTAAATCATCATAACATTTACGGGTGCAAATGTTGCCATAAAACCAATTTAAAGCGTGTTGGGATTTTACTTTGTGCGGCATATCTTTATCGAGTTTGAACTACTTTTTTGAATCTTTATCCTTATTTTATATTTAGGTTTAAAAGCCTCTTTTTTTGATGGTTTTTGTCTTTTTATTTCTTGCTCTGCTAACTTTCTCATTTCATCTTCATTTTTTTGGAAAATATCTCTCATCCATTTAATCCAATCTTTTCCATTCTGGACTTCTTCTAATTTTTTTATGGAAGTTGATCCAAAAATAAATTTTCTTTTATCAGTATCCTCCGTTGCTTGAAAAAACCAAGTGAGGTTTTGAATATCTTCCTCTTCGAACTTGTCAGTCATTTTATTTAGCTTTTCTAACTCAAGACGAGTCCTTGTAAGTTTTATAAGTTTTTTTGTTTCGCCTTTTTCAATTTGAGTGGTTGGATTATTGGGATCTGTATATAAGTATAATAATCGTCTATCATGCAAAGTGCTTGCTAACCCCCTGCTTTGTTCAATCTGTTCTTTTGTAAATTCCATTATTGGGAGTTATTACTGCCGGCCAGCCGATTGAAGCAATAGAAATTCCAGAAACTGTTTCTGTCCCCAAAGAATTTGCTCGTGAGCCGGGCCAACACTACGGCCTTAAGGTTAAAGGTGACAGTATGGAAGATGACGGTATATTTGATGGCGATACTGTCGTAATTAAAAATCAGCCAGATGTAGAAAATGATGGCTATTATATTCAAAGTCTGTAGAAATAAATTTTGCTCCTAGTTGCTCCTAAAGATAAACATGGTGAATACTGGGTAAATCTGTCTTAAAATAAGCTATTTTTTGCTTTGCTCCTAGTTGCTCCTAACAATATCTAAAAATTTGGTTCATAATGTGTCGATCTTGACTCACCAACACTATGCAATAACCTCATATCCTGCATTTTTTTAAAATCGTAATTTATTGTCTTTCTAGATACATTTTTAAATAAATCCTCGCATTCTTTGGCTTTTATGGTTTTATTTTCAACTAAATATTCCCAAATTTTTACTTGTCTTTCATTTAGTTTGCTTAATTTTTTTCCCATTAAAATAACCTTGAAACTATTTGAAGTATTTTTAAATATTGGTGGTAGTAAATTCCATTTTTGCATTTCATTAAAGACAATATCAATGCCTCGTCCGTATTCTTCTAAATAATCAAGTTCTTTCAAGCGAGCCGCTATTATTTCATTTCGACTGACTTGAGCATCCTTAATGTTTTCTATCGTAACTCCAGGCGGCAGACAACCAGCATTAAAAACTTCTATTCTGTCTTCAAATATATTTACCTGAGTGTAAGTTTCAGTGATTTTATAATCTCTATGAATAATGGCATTAGCTACCACTTCTCTGATTGCCTTTTTGGGATACTCATATTTTTCAACTCTTTTTGTGCCAACTATTTCTGCGCTTTTCCTAATATTTCTTAAAACAAATTTATGCATATCGTCAATTTGATTATCCAGAGTGCCATCAATATCCATGCTATCAATAATATCAGTGGCTACATTTGATCCCTGATATTTTACACACCTTATAACATATCTACTAAACTGCTGTTTGTTTTGTGGTTTTTCTTTAGCAAAGGTTAAAAAACCAGCAAGAGTTGGCTTTTGTGCCCCGTTAAAATTATCTGCTATTCCTAAATTCTTTAATAGTTCAAAATCAATTTCATCCAGTGAACTTTTTCTCCGGGTTCTTTTCCCGCTTTTTGTTAAAAGCTCTAAAATTTTTTCTTTTGACAAATCATCAAGCGATGTTTCTTCTGCAGCAGTAATATCGAATTTAAATTTTTTAGAATTATCAATTAAATTTCTCATCTCATCATCAGTCATTTTTCTATCAGTATTACCATCTCTTATGTATGCGCCATTTGGTATACCTGCCGGCTTATAATAACAGGGTTTAAACTGATCGGGACATTCTGGTATGAAAACAGCTAATATCGTTTTTTCTTCAATTTCCAATATGTGATAAGTCGGTCTGATAATAAAGCTCATTTCGTTATTAACCAAATCACCAAGTTTTTCCTGTAGATTATCCAACATGTCTGTCCCAGTTACTTCTATTTCATGCTTCTCTTTATCTTCTAGTATTCCGAATACGATAATCCCACCACCAGGTCTGTGCGAAAATGCAGATATTGATTTCCATGTACTTTTTGGCAAGCCACCACGAGCATCCTTAAACTCAATGCTGTTTGTTTCTGTCTTGTGCCTGATTGCTTCTTCGATTAATTTTTGAATTTCTTGTTTGTCCATATTTGAGCTTACTTTTTACTTTTATTTTCGTAATATTTTTGGTATACTATAAATATAACATTTGCAAACGAAAATATCAAGATAAACTTATGAGAGACAAGCTACCATTAACAAAAAGACAAAAAGAAATCATGGATTTTATCAGTGTTTTTATTGGCAAAAATGGTTACGCGCCGACTATTAAGGAAATGCAAAAAAGATTTCGTTTATCTTCTACTTCAACAGTTCATCAACATATCCGAGCATTGGTCGATAAGGGTTATATAAAAAAATTTGCTAATTTAGCCAGAGCTATTGAATTAGTAAAAATAAATAAATTGAGTTAAAACAAGCTGAAGGTGAAAAGTTAGAGACACTTAATGATAAGGAAAATAATATTGATAAAATGGAGATGTTGACTAGCTTACTAGGTAATCCCGTTAGAGCTTACAATAAGGCAAATCATAATAATAAGAGAAAACTCGTGAATAGTATCATGAAGGATATTAAAATTATAGACAACAAAATATTTTTTAAATGGAAAATTTCATTTTTAAAGTTAGTTTAGGTTTTATAGAATTGGAAGTATATGAATTATCATTAGTAGTATTATAATCTATTACCTTATTATACAAGCATTTTTTGTTGTATGGGTATTCTAAAATTTGTGATAATTAATTCTTTCCCATTTTGTCTTCTCGCTTCACTTAAAAAATAGGTCCAATTAAGTTCATAAATATTTGTCCATTTATACATATCTCTAATTTCTATTGAGTCCTCATAAGATAAAATAAAATTGAAATTAGTTTTTTGTAATATATGATTTAGATCATCATGATCTTTTATAGAAAATTCATTGTTATAGATTGATTTTGAAGCTTTGTAGTATGGTGGGTCTAAATATAATAAAACTTTATTTTTGGATGGAGTTTTTATTATTTTTCTAAAATCTATGTGATTGAATAAAATTAAAATAATAAGAAAACAGCTCAGATAGTTTTTTATTAAAGAATCAAGTTGACTAATTAGTAAGAATGTAGGAAATTTAGGGTATAAGTATTAGTTTTAATATTATATGGAAAAAGAAAAGATACAAAAGCAAAATGTAGGTAATGCGGGCGAGTATTATATTGCTGCTAGATTATCTGCTCTTAATTTTACTGCTACGATTACACTTGGTAGAGCTGAAAAATATGACATATTGGCATTAAGCCCAAGTGGCAGGCTAGTTAAGATATCCGTTAAGGCAACACAAAAGATAAACGCAACTGGTTTCCCATTGTCAGTTAAAGACGAAGCTGGATCAGCAGAGGATTTCTATTATGCATTCGTTAAACTTAATGATTTTAAGACAGAACCAGATTTGTGGATTATTCCAAGCAAGGTACTTTGCCCGCTAATAAAAGAAGCTCACAAGAAATGGCAAAACACTCCTGGCAGAAACAATAGACCGCACGGAGAATCTAATGTCAGGTGGTTACCTATTGTATTAAAAGGTAAAGACAAACTATACTATCCGGCAGGATGGGAGGATGAAATAACTAAGTATTATAAGAATTTGGAGCAGTTGTTATAAATAAGAAAAATTACATTTTTTTTAAATAAATAATTGTTTTCCAACACAAAAACCGCCGATCAAGGCGGATTTTGTTTTTATATTGTCTCCAAAATGGAGTTATAAATCGTACTGGATGGGGTGGTAAATCGATATGACTGGCAAACTCTGGTTAAGGATATATTAGTTAATAATTTATAGAAATTTTTATTATTTAAAGCGTTTGACTTAATTATTTTATTAAATTAAGATATAGGTGTTTTAAATATATAATTATGGAGCTGAAATTTAATTTTTTAGAAGATAAGCCACTAGAAGGTGATAAGTTAATTAATGCAAAATTTGGACATAAAGAAGTAGCTAACTCACTTACAAGTATAATAAAAAAGTGTAAGACTCCTTTTTCAATAGCTCTTTGTGGAAGTTGGGGTTCAGGTAAAAGTAGTATTAGCAACCTAGTTAGAAATAAATTAGAGAGTGACAAAACTATTGGAACTGTATATTTTGATGTGTGGAAATATGAAGGTGATGCATTGCGTCGCTCTTTTTTAATTGAGACAATAAATCAGTTAAAAGAACAAAAATTTATAGATAATAGTTTTTCATTAGCAGATCGTTTACAGAATAGTGTCACTAGAAAATCTGAGGGAGGGTTAAAATTTAATAAACAACTTTTTAAAGATTTCAAAGGACCATTAATTTTAATCATTATTTGTCTATTGATTATTTTAGCGACATTTTATTTGTTTGGTTACCTGTATGAGCTTTGGTTAGTTTTGGCACCTTTTATTGGGATTGTAGGTGGAGCATCTTTGGTGCCATGGATAATTAAACTAATATCGAGTGTATTTTCAACTGAAACAGTTACATTTGGCAGTGATAGATTTCAAGACCCACATGAATTTGAAGATGAATTTGGTAATTTATTAAATGAATATTCTGGCACGAGGTTGTTGGTAATATTTGATAACTTAGATAGGGTAGAGCATGACAAGGCATTAAAAGTATTATCTACTATCAAAACTTTTTTAGAACCTAAAGATATTGAAATTCTAGATAAAGATGTGGTTTTTTTAATTCCTTGTGATCTTGGAGCAATTAAAGAACATATTAGGGGCGTGTATGATAATGATAATGCTACTGCCTTTAATGAGGATGAGTTTATTAGGAAGTATTTTAATACTATTGTAATGATACCTGATTTTATAGAGACAGAATTAGAGGAGTATGCTTTAAGTTATTTAAAAGATACTAATGTAGATCAGTTACATAATCATTTTGTATCCTGGTTGATGGCGAGAGTATTTAGGAATAATCCTAGACAGATCAAACAATTTATAAATTATTTGTTGGCATCTTATCTATTAATTCAAGAGAGAGTAGATATTGGACAATTGAGGAAAGGAGATATTCAGATACCTCAATTAGCAAAATTTTTAATTATTGAAGTAAATTATAGTAAAATTTTAGAAGAATTGAAGAATAATAAATTATATAATCTTGAAGAATTAGATTATAACCTATTATCATCACTATCTAAAAATAAAAATGAAATTGATGATTTTAAGTCATTTATAAATGATACTTCTCACTTCCCAATAAAGAATTTACAAATATTTTTAACTTTAAGACATTCAGAGCAGGAACAGAAATTACCTGGATCAGAATCGTTAATCATAGCTTTAAAAGATGGTGTTCAACAAGAAGTCGAAAAATATTTTGAATCATTAAAGGATTTTAACAAATTCAATCATTTGATTACACAGATAATTAAGCAAGAATTATTGAATACAAGAAATGTAGAGTCGCGTTTTATTATAATTAAGACTCTCTTACCTATTTTAGATAAAAATAAATATGATTTAAATCCTGTTATTTATCCTATTTTTGCTAACTTTTTTTTAAAAAATCCAAATAAATATTTGAAAGGGGTAAGTACAAATTTAGTTTTTAGTGAAATATTAAAAAAAGAATCTTCTAAAGAGTATATTAATCCTTTAGTTGATAGATACATTGAAATAATTAAGAAGCATGATTCGGATGATGAGCAACATCAATTGAGTGATGATTATTTGCATTCAATAATTATTCAGATACCAAAACATTATGAGTGGTTTTTAAGATATGATAATGTAATTCAAGATATATTAGGCAAGTATTTTGCTAAATCTACGGAAGTAATTCAGTTGTTTAGTGAAAATGAAGTTATTCAAAAGAAATATATATCCAATAAATTTGTTTTAGATTATATTGATAATTTTGATTCCGATGAGATTGGTGAGAATAGTAAATCAAATTTTAATAAAAAAATAGAGGGATTAAGATCATTACATCAAGATTATTGGAGTGAAATTATTATTAAGAGATTAATAAATGTAACAAAAGAGTTAATAGCTTCGGAAAATTTAAAGACTGATGAAGACAGAATTAATTACAAAAATAATCTATTTAGTGCTTTAAATTTATTATTTAGACATTTAAGTATTCCACTAAATAAAGTTAGTAGCATTGAAGAATGGAAGACACTTATTATTGAATTACATAAAAGTTATGATTCTATATCTAGTACTACTAATAAAAAAATAATAATACCACTATTATTTACATTAACAAAAATAATATCAAATGAATTATTAAATCAAGTTAAAGAAGATATTATTAATTTTATAAATAATGATGATACTGGTTTAGAAGAATTTAAATTTATATGTGATCATGCTACCAAAAGTTGGTTTGATGATGAGTCGATTTTTCTTGATAATTTTAAAGAAAGAGCTATACAAAATAATAATAATTTTAGTTGGATTTATGAAAATCTAAGCGAAAAAGAAAAAACAAATCTATTGGTAAAATTGGTTAATAAGTCAGTTGATAATTTTATTAAAGCTATGTCTGATTTGAATAATAATGTTCCAAGTGAAAAAGAAATCCTTAATGCAGTTATTTCTAGGTTTAAAGTAGTAACTAACAAAGAAAATAGAAAAAGTTTATATGATATTTGTAATGTATTAAAATGTGCTAATGACGAAAATATAATAAATTTATTTAATCAGCATTTATCAGAAGAGTTAACAGTGGAGAATAATGATTTAAGAGATGTTATATATACGACATTTAAAGATGCCGAGTATATTAGTGAGGATAAAAAAAGACAAACAATAAAATCAATAATAGAATGGTTAAATAATATAGAAAATAATCCAAAACAAGAGGAAAGTATAAATACCATCGTTGATAATTGGAAATTATTGTCTGGGCAGGCTAGACAGAAAGATTTGTTTATTGGTTTTATTTTTGATAAATTATTAGTTAACAATTCTCCTATTGATAATATTGAATATGGTTTTCATATATTAAGTAAGTTAGGAATAGATTATGGCGACTATCAATCTAATTTCGGAGATATTAAAGAGAGAATAATAAACGAATCAGACGAAGATATTAAGAAAGTAATAATGGATGGTTTGGTTCAATATAAGAGTGACGAATCTTTTAAGAATTACTTTAAAGAATTAGATAAAATAACTAAGAAATCTAATAAAGCTGAATAAGTTTAATAGAATGAAAAAAGATCACACATGTTGTGATTTTTTTGTGCAATAAAATTGTTCAATATTTATTTACTTTAATGGGATATTGTTTTAGAATTTAAATACAACTTATAGACCTAAACCTTAAGCAATTAAGGCATGGTCTAAAATCCTGTAACAGATAAAGATCCCATCATTTAGGGTTCCTGTTACAGGTTATATTGGGAAACCAGTATAGGTAGTGAAAGCTATCGCCCTAATGGTGGGCTTTTTGCTATCCAAGATTATTAAGGATAGACTTATGTTTGAATTATTAACAATTATTTTCAGTTTAATATTAATAGCTATTATAGTAGCAATTTTTGAATTAATATTAGGTAAAATTAAACTTAAAGATTACATTAAGGAGTTAAGAAAATGTTTTTCTTTACCTTTTAGAATTATAGAAGGTGTAGCTAGTAAGTTGGCAGATTTTATTGAATTTGGAGATGGTGGAGGTGATGCAATTAGAATATCAGAAAATTTATACAGAAAGATTAGGGAAAGTGTTTTAAAATGTAAAATAACATCTCCTTCAGAAATTCAGCGTATGTATAGGATAGGATATGCTGAGTCATCTAGATATGTAGATAAGTTGGAAGAGGAAGGGATAGTTAGGAGAATGAAAAATGGAAAGTGTGAAGTTTTACGACAAAAGCAGGGTAAAACAGGTGATAGTCAGTAGAGTACCTATTAATTATCAGTCTAAATTCGATGTAATTAGACTTATCATTGTTTAAATTTATTAATAAAATATAGATATATGCCAGAAATATTTATGAAAAGACTATAGGAGTTTAAGGAAATATTTAAAATAGAATATGGGAAAGAGCTTAATGACCAAGATGTTTTGAATGTAAGTCAAAGCTTAGTAAGTTATTTTGGATTAATTAATGAAATGTATAAAAATAATGGTATAAATAATGATTAGTCAGGGTGTATTTGATAAAAAATGGATGTTTTTAAGCTAGTATTAGCTAAAAATGTATATTATCATTAGTTTAGGGTAAAAGTTTAAATACGGATTAAATAAGAGCTGATTACACTAGGTCAGCTTTTTTGGTGTAAATTTGAATAAAAAAGTATATAATATAGAGGTGTATACTAGTTAATTAGTTAACGAAGTTAATCAAATATCAAAGTATATTATAAAAATATGAATGATGAGGAAAAATTAAATTTAATTGTAAATAAATATTTGGCTAATAATTTACCTAAACAGATATGGGATGAACTGGAGAATGCCACGATAGAGGAGGAAACATTTCAGTCTTTTATAAATTTTTGTAAATATATAAAAGATCCTTTATCAAATTTTACTAGTAAGAAAGTAAACAGCGAGTTTAGTAAATTTAAAAAAATTACTTTAGAATTGTTTGATTTTATAAAAGCGCATTTTTTTGAATATAAATTTCTCTATGCCCTATATCCAGATCATAGACATAAATATGACAAGCAAGAATTTTGGCATTCTCATTTTGAAGAACTGAATAAATTATCCGATCGTTTTTTAAAGCAGTATAAAAAATTTATTACAGAGTCATCAAAAATAATTCATAGGATTGATTACAGAGATAACATTTATATATCGAAAGAAAAAGGAATTTGGGTTGATGAAGAAAAAGAGTACCGTATTTCTAGGAAAAGAATTAAATTAGTTTATTTATTAAAAGACGGACCGAAGCCAGGTAAGATATTAATAGATGTTCAAAAGCAAAGTAAAGAGCTATTAAGTAAAGAGATAGCGGTAATAAATAAGATTTTTAAGTCAAAGATAGGAATTGAGTATAATTTAATAGTAAATTATAGTATGGGGTATGAGCTGAATGTGGATAAGTTAAATATTATTTTTAAAGATTAGTTAGTTAACCTTAGTTAACCTTAATAACTTTAATTAAAAGACCTAATTTTAGGTCTTTTTTTGTATGAGAAGGGCAACTACAGGTTGTATTCAAAGATGAAATAATTGGTACATGAATAACTCAGAAGAAAATGAAAAGGTCGAGCAGTGGGATGATTACATCTCTGTCATTTTAGGGTTAATGGACAAAACGGGGGGCTAAAAACACTGATTTATGGCATACTTTAGGTAAAAACTAACCATAAATTAAAATCATGAATAAAAAAAGTGTCCAAAATGCGATTCTTACAAAATAACTAAGCAAGGAAAAA
>DAOUWZ010000035.1 GCA_030666865.1 bacterium
AAAATTGCACTAATAATGTTTTGTTATGTAATTTATAGATATGTTCGTCATTCTCTTTTTCCATGTTTTAATTATATATCACATACATCTGTTGCGCCACGTACCCCGCAGCAAGCTGACGGGGAATTCTTTTGATTAAATTTTAAAAGGAATTTTTTGCGAAACTTCTCATATACTTGAACCTTAGGTTAAATAAAATATTTTTAAATTTATTTTTTTACGTTGGGTTTAGATTTGAATTTTAATTAATAGTTGGCTTATTAAAATTTGACATTTTTTTAAAGATGTTGTATAGTATATTTATGAAAATTAAATTTAAACAATCTTTAAATTTTTCTTGGTGGACTGCTTTTAAATAGCAAGTCCTGAATTTAGTTTGATTAAACAAATAATCGCTTGGGACTTGCCAAGTGTTTTTTTATTATACGAATTTATTAAAACAATTTGAGTACAAATTTATGAATAAATACAATTTTTACAATCGAGCTACTTATTATTGGCAAGTTATTGAATTTTAATCATGAAAATATTTTAAGCTAAGGCTGAATACCTTAGCTACGCGAATAATGATATTGATAAAGCGTAGTGACGGAGCACTGCTCTGTCACTACAAAACATCTGTATTCAATTTATATTCTAAATACAATATATACTAAATTAACTAAATAAAATTATATGAACAAAAAAAATACATTACAAACAACTCCAGATAAAGATGGATATTTTGGTAAATATGGGGGACAAATAATACCACCACAGCTTAAACCGATTTTTGATGATATCAATGAAGCTTATACCAAAATTATCGCTGATTCAGATTTTCAAAATGAATATCAAGAATTATTGAAAAATTATGTCGGTCGTCCTAGCCCTTTATATTTTGCGAAAAATTTAACTGAAAAATTAGGCGGTGCCAAAATATATCTGAAACGTGAAGATCTAAATCATACTGGTGCTCATAAAATTAATCATTGTTTAGGAGAAGCTTTGCTTGCAAAAAAAATGGGCAAGAAAAAATTATTAGCAGAAACCGGAGCTGGCCAACATGGTGTGGCTTTGGCTACCGCGGCCGCGATTGTCGGAATTGACTGCGAAATCCATATGGGTGAAATTGATATTGTCAAACAAGCGCCTAATGTAATCAGAATGAAATTATTGGGAGCAAAAGTTGTACCAGTGAGTTCAGGTGGTAAATGCTTGAAAGATGCGGTTGATAGCGCTTTTGCCGCTTTTGTTAAAGATCCGCAAAATATATTTTTTGGCATTGGTTCGGTAGTCGGACCTCATCCATACCCAATGATGATTAGAAATTTTCAATCAGTTGTCGGTAGAGAAGCTAAAGAACAAATTTTACAAGTTGAGAATAAATTACCAGACTTTTTGCTTGCTTGTGTTGGCGGGGGATCAAATGCCATTGGGCTTTTTCATGAATTTCTTGATGATAAAGTCAAAATGATCGGCGTGGAATCAAGTGGGAAAAGTTTTAAACCTGGCGAGCATGCTGCTACTTTGACTCTCGGCAGTCCTGGTGAAATTCATGGTATGTTTACTTATTTACTGCAAAATGATAAAGGAGAGCCATTGCCAGTTCATTCAATCGCTTCTGGCTTAGATTATCCTGGAATTGGTCCGATTCACGCTGACCTTAAAGATAAGAATAGAGTGGAATATACAACTGTTAATGATCAAGAGGCTTTAGTTGCTTTTCAAGAATTATCAAAAGTTGAAGGGATAATACCAGCCTTAGAAAGTGCTCATGCCATTGCTTATGTGATAAAATTTGCCCCAAAACTTGATAAAGATAAAATAATAATAGTGAATTTATCAGGTCGGGGAGACAAGGATATTGATTTTGTAGCTAAGCAGCTTAATTTAACTTAAATTTTACGAATTAGTAAACCACCACCAGCCTAAGAGACGAGACTAAATGTCTCGTCTACGCGGATCATCGATATTTTGCATCTTTACACGCGTAGTTGAGGCATTTAGCCTCAGTGTTCATAACATTATTTGTAACAATTATAAAAAGGCAGTGATTTCACTGCCTTTTTATTATCCATCCCTTTAGTTTCCCTCCAGAGGAGGGGATTTTTGCTATTAACATTTCTACAATATAAAACATGATTGACGCTTTCCCCTCTTCCAGAGGGGTGCCCGATAGGGCGGGGTGTGTTATTAGTTTTAGGTTATAGTCAGGATGGTTGATTATTAAACATTTAAAATTGCTAAAATAAAAAACAATATTAAAGATAAATCTATTCCTACTTTAGCTAATTGTAAATTTTTTAAACTTAAGAAAAAAATTGCTAACAATATTGATAAAATAGTTGGCCAAACTGATATTTCGAATGCTAACATTAGTATAAAAGATATCGTTAAAATAAAAATAATTAAATTGTAACTAAATTTTTTCCCAAAATAAACCGGTAAGGTTTTTTTATATCCTTTATCATATTCAACATCACTAATATCTTTTATTAATTCTCTAACAAATATCATTAACAATATAATAAAAAATATATGAATTGTATAAATAAAATTTGTACCAGAAATTAATAAAGGCACAAGAGCCCCACTGGCTACACTAAAAGTAACGACAATAATAGATAAAATAAAATATTTTCTAGCTTGAGAATAAAATATTCCAATTAGAATGTATAAAATAAATGCAAGTGTTAAATATATATTTTTTATTATTGTATACTGAAACAAAATCACTCCTAAAGATAATACCCATATTGTTACGGCATAAATTTTATAAAATTTTGCATTTAGCGATACAAAAAATTTATTTTTTTTCTTATCATGCTCTCTATCACAATAATCATTCCATATCATGGTAGCACCAACTATTATGGTACTTGTTATTGCTAACAGTAACACATATCTGAAAGGATAATTAGGGTTTACTAATTTAAATACTCCGTAAATTAAAAATCCAAAAAATATTGAGCTTAATCTAAATTTTTTTATTAGTTGCATATTAACCTCCTTTGCTAATTTATTTTTAAAATACTTAATATATAAACTATACATTAAATTAAAAAAATAAAACAACAAACTGGCTCTAATATTGTTTTTTATCCAATAGTATGAAATAATTCCTGTTACTGATAAAAATTAAATTTAAAACAATGGCTAATCTTCAAGACATATTCAATCGCATGCAAGAAAACAAACAAGAGCAAAAAGAAATTAAGAATGTATATAAAGATGCGCTCAGTAATAACGAGCATCATACCAGAATAAAAAATGAAATTAAAGATTTAAGAGAACAGAAAAAAACTATTGAACATTCAATTCAAGCTGAAATGGGGAAAGACTATGCTAAGCTTGAAGACTTGAAATATGATCTACAAACTGATCAGGAATTAATTAATGATCTAGCCTTGAATAAATTGGCTAAAAAAGAAACTATTGAAATAACTGATATTCATGATAATGAATATGAACCAATCTTTACTATCAAATTTAAAAAAATTTATAATAATTAATAATATTGAGAGCGAAGCTAAATACCTACCTGCCGGTATTTAATATTTTATGATATAAAATAAATACAGATGTTTTGTAGTGACAGAGCACTGCTCTGTCACTACGTTTTATTAATATTTATATTATATAACAGAGAGTAAATCCCTCTGCTATATAATATAAATCCCTTTCAAAATAACCTTAAATTTGTTAAAATATAAGCATATAAGAGCTTTATTTATGATTTAGGGCTATTCTCTTACATAATGAGTAAAGTTCATAAATAAAGCATTTTTTAAAAGTCATAAAATAATGAAAATATTAGATATTAAAATAGATAATTTAGCCAAACTAGAAATTAAGGATAAATTAAATTCTTATATAAAAAGTAATAATTTTCATCAAATAGCCACGGTTAATCCAGAATTTATTATTGAATCTTTGAATAATAAAAAATTTAAACAAATCTTAAATCAATGTGATTTAAATTTGGTTGATGGATTTGGATTAAAAATAGCCGGATTATTAAACGGAAATAAGATAAAATATCGTTTTCCTGGAGTTGATTTAATTCAGCTTTTAGCAAATTTATGTGAACAAAATAATTGTTCAATGCTTCTACTGGGTGGCATAGATGGAGTGGGGGAGAGAGCTAAAAAAAAATTATTAAAACAATTTCCAAAATTGAATATTTCTGTAATTTCAGGAGGTAAAATATATTATCACCAAGAAAAAAAAATTTGGCAGGAAGATCAATACGATATTAATAAAATAAAAAAATTAAAACCAGATATTATTTTGGTTGCCCTTGGCAGTCCAAAACAAGAATTATGGATACATGATCATAAAAAAATATTATTGAATACGAAAATAGCTATAGGTGTCGGCGGGTCATTTGACTATATTTCAGGCGATAAAATCAGGCCGCCCAAAATTATCATAAAATTAGGTTTAGAGTGGCTTTATCGCATAATAATAGAACCTTTTAGAGCCAACAAAGTATATAATGCGTCATTCTTGACAAGATGGAAAAGAACTTATAATGCCACATTTAAATTTATATATTATATTATTAAAGATTTAATATGTTTTTCAAAAATAAAATAAGAACTAGATTTGCGCCAAGTCCAACTGGTTTTATGCATGTTGGCAGTCTGCGAACGGCCTTGTATAACTATGCCTTTACTAAACAAAATAAAGGTAAATTTATACTTAGACTGGAAGACACTGATCGATCTCGTTATGTAAACGGAGCTGAGGATAGTTTAAAAAATGTTCTTAAAAATTTTAGCTTAAATTATGATGAAGGCCCTGATAATAAGGGTAAATTTGGTCCTTATATTCAATCTAAAAGACTGAATATATATCAAGAATATGCGGACAAGTTGATCAAAGAAGGTTATGCTTATAAATGTTTTTGCTCGTCTGAAAATTTAAAAAAAATGAGGGATAAACAAATAGCAGATAAATTACCGCCCAAATATGATCGCCGGTGTCTTAAATTAACTGACCAGGAAATAAAACAAAAATTAGCAGCTAAAACTCCATATGTGGTTAGACTGAAAATACCAGTCGGGAAGACTACTTTTAATGATTTAGTCAGAGGAGAAATAAAAATTAATAATAACACTTTGGATGATCAAGTACTAATCAAAAGTGACGGTTTTCCTACTTACCATTTAGCGGTAGTAATAGATGACTATTTAATGAAAATTACACACGTAATTAGAGGGGAGGAGTGGATTCCTTCTACTCCAAAGCATATTATTTTATATAGATTATTTGGTTGGCCATTACCTCAATTTGCGCATTTACCACTATTACTTAATCCTGACAAATCAAAATTATCAAAAAGGCAAGGAGATATTGCGGTTGAAGATTTTTTAGCAAAAGGTTATCTGCCAGAGGCTTTACTAAATTTTATTGCCCTGCTTGGTTGGAATCCAGGTGATAATAAAGAAAAATTTACTTTAGCAGAATTTATCAAGGAATTTGACATTACTAAAGTACAAAAAGGCGGAGCAGTGTTTAATGTAGAAAAATTAAACTGGATGAATTGCCAATATATTAAGGAAAAAAATAATAAAGAACTTGCGGAATTAATTGATCCATATCTGAAAAAAATTCCAAATTATAAATCTAAAACTTATGATATAAAAAAAATTATTGGGTTATTTAAAGACAGACTTGAAAAAATCAGCGATATATCTGATAAAGCAGAGTTTTTATATAAACTTCCAGATTATGATGGTAATATTTTAATTGGCAAAAAATCTGATAAAAACAAAACTGTTCTGGCTCTGGAAAAATCATTGGAATATTTAAATCAATTGAAAAAAAATGAAGCTACAGAAATAAAGAATCTATTTGATAAAAATAGGGAAGAACTTGGTCTAACAAGGGCAGAGATGTTTTGGCCGCTTAGAGTAGCTGTCTCTGGACAAGAAAGATCTCCTGATGTTTTTGATATTATGGAAATTTTAGGATCAGATGAAAGTCAAACCAGAATTAAGCTGGCCATTGAAAAATCAACTAATTTGTGATATAATGGGGTTAGTTAACAAAATTCATGCCAAATAAAAAACAAAAAAAGAATTTGATTTTACATTTATTTATATTAGCAGTTATGCTAGGTATTATTTTGATACCTAGTTTTTATGTTTTAGCTCAATTTCAAGATAATATTCTGAACGATCTGCATCAAGATATCTCCAATAAAAAAGGTGAGATTAATACTATTGAAGCTCAAATTTCAAAATATAAGTCATCAATTAGAAAAAAGCAACAGCAAAAATCCAGTTTATCCAACCAGCTAGGTATTTTAGATGATCAGATTGATAAATCAGATTTAGAAATTAAAAAAATCCAAACTCAAATAAATCAAATAAACTTGGAAATACAAATAAATGAAAAAAATATTGTTGATACAATAAATCAAATAAACAAGCTTAGAAATCAAATTGCTGAATTTATTAGAACCATGAATAGACAGGATGATAAGAATATTCTGGAAGTTGTTGTTTATTATGAATCATTATCTGATTTTTTTAGTGAAATAACTTATTTGGAAAATCTTGAAGGTGATTTAAAAATAGGCCTGGATCAAGTTAAATTTTTGAAAGATAAGCTTGATCAAGAAAAAACTGCCTTATCAGACAGACAACAAAAATTAACCAGTATTAAAAATGATTTGGTTGGAAAAAAGGTTGAATTGGAAAGCAATCAAACCACAAAAAATTATTTACTTAAGCAAACCAAAAAAGACGAATGGCGATATCAACAGTTGTTAAAACAAGAAAAGGCTGAATTTGAAAAAATGAATAATGAAATCGCGTATTTGGAAAAGAAAATACGCGAAAAAATGGCGCAAACCGGACAACTAGGGGATATATCCAAATCAGGCCTGATTTGGCCTGTACCGTCAAAAATAATTACTGCCTATTTTCATGATCCTGATTACCCATACCGTCATATTTTTGAACATCCAGCTATTGACATCAGAGCTGCGCAGGGAACTCCTATTAAAGCTAGTGCGTCTGGATATGTAGCCAGAGCCAAGGATAATGGCTTAGGGTATTCTTATATTATGCTAGTTCACGATAAAGGTTTATCTACTGTTTACGGACATGTATCAAATATTATAGTTCCTGAAGATTCATATGTGGTTCAAGGTCAAACAATCGGCTATTCTGGAGGAATGCCAGGAACTCATGGCGCTGGCAGACTGACAACAGGTCCGCATTTACATTTTGAAATTCGTTTAAACGGCATCCCAATAAATCCGCTTAATTATCTATCATATTAATATGTCACATGAATTACCTCCACAAGAAAACAAATGCAAAAAATGCGGCACACTAATAGGGGATAGTATTGAATATTGTGAAAAATGTAAAGCTGAACAAATTCCTGTTAATTTAATAAAAGAATCTTTTGACAAAGCTGATAAATGGTTTAAAAAAGAAAAGCAGAAAAAAATTGATGAAGCTAATCAAAAATAATTACTCAATATAGTTCTAGTAGCTATAAAAAAATAAGGTTTTTAGGGTTAATGGACAAAACGGGGGGCTAAAAACACTGATTTATGGCATACTTTAGGTAAAAACTAACCATAAATTAAAATCATGAATAAAAAAAGTGTCCAAAATGCGATTCTTACAAAATAACTAAGCAAGGAAAAA
>DAOUWZ010000018.1 GCA_030666865.1 bacterium
ACCACTAAGATGATTCAAGAATACATAGAACACCATTTTGAAGGCAAGGAAGCTGAAGATTCATTCAGAGTTGAAGAACCTTAAAGATTTCAATCTTTAACCAGTTAAGTCTGTCGACTTCTAGTCGACAGTGGTTTAAAAAAGAATTAGTAAAATTTATTAAAGATAATGTAGGCATAAGTGATTTTACAAAAGGATTTCGAAATAAAAAATTTAATATTTTTGTTGATCAAGATTTAAAACAACGGTTGCCGTTAAAATATAAAAACGACCACAATTAGCCGTTAAAAATGAAAAAAGCCACCGTCCTAACGGTCGGCGCCTTTTTCTAAATACTGTACTTATAGTATAGCAGACTTTATAAAAAAGTCAATAGTTATGCACAATGTTAAATTTCAACAAAACTACAAAAATATGAATAAATTATTAATAAATTACACACCCCCTCCGACATAACATCGGAAACCCCTCTAAAAGAGGGGACTTACATATTAATTTATGCAAAAGCAAATAAAAATAAAAGGTCAGGAAATAAATTATAAAATTAGGAAAAGCAGGCGAGCGAAGAGATTAAGCCTGGCTATTTATGCCAATGGGGAAGTGGTCGCTACTAAACCAAATAACATCAGTATAAGAATATTAGAGTTATTTATTAAACAGCAAGCAAATTGGATCCTTAGTAAACTTAATTTTTTTGCTGGTTTAAAATCGACAATACCTCAAGCATCAAAGCAGGATTATTTGAATAAAAAGGAACAAGTTTTTAATCTGGTAAATAATAAAATAGCCAAATTGAATCAAGTTTATAATTTCAAATTCAATAAAATCGGCATTAGAAATCAAAAAACTCGTTGGGGTAGTTGCTCCCAAAAAGGGAATTTAAACTTTAATTACAGGATGATATATTTGTCTGATAAGATCGTTGAATATATCATTACGCACGAGTTATGCCATTTGCAGGAATTCAATCATTCATCAAGATTTTGGAATTTAGTAGCAGTAGCTGTACCTGATTATAAAAATATTAAAAAGGAGTTAAGAAATAAAGGGTTAAATTATTTTTAAGTTACACATCCCTTTCCTGCCTGCCGGCAGGAATCCCCCTCTCAAGAGGGGATAAAATTAATTTTTATGAAACAATCACAAATACTAAATATTTTAAAAATGGGTGAGAATGTCTTTTTAACTGGCAAGGCCGGAGCAGGGAAGACTTATGTTTTGAATGAGTATATAAAGTATTTAAAAAGCAAAAATATTCCAGTGGCGATTACCGCTTCAACCGGTATTGCCGCTACTCATCTGGGCGGGACTACTATTCATTCTTGGTCTGGTATCGGAGTTAAGGATAAATTATCAGATCAAGATATTGCCAAGTTAATAAGAAAATCATATTTAAAAAAACATTATTTAGATACAGCCGTTTTGATAATTGATGAAGTTTCTATGCTGCATGCTCATCAATTGGATTTGGTCAATCAGTTGTGTCAAATTTTTCGTCAAGATCTGCGACCATTTGGCGGTATGCAAATTATTTTATCAGGTGATTTTTTTCAGCTTCCTCCTATTGGTAAAAATGGTCAGACAGCTGAATTTATAACCAAATCAGCTATCTGGAAAAAAATGAATTTGCGGATTTGTTATCTACAAGAGCAATATCGGCAAGATGATGCTGAATTTTTAAACATTTTAAACGAAATAAGGTCTGGCTGGGTAAGTGAAGAGAGCCACAATTTACTTACTCAAAAAATTGATGAGGATTTTAATTCTGATATTGAACCCACTAAGCTATATACGCACAATATCGATGTTGATGCTATTAATTTAGTAGAATTAAGCAAAATCCAAGCAGCCACAAAACAATTTGCTATGACGCATCGGGGTAGAAAAAAGATAGTTGAAATTTTGAAAAATAGTTGTCTAGCGCCAGAAAATTTACAATTAAAAATTGGCGCCAAAGTAATGTTTGTAAAAAATAATTTTGAATTAAAAGTGGTAAATGGCACGCTGGGGGAAGTAGTTGGTTTTGATGAGTTTACTGATTATCCAAAAGTTAAAATTAAATCTGGAAAAATAATTTCTGTTAAACCAGATAGCTGGATGATTGATGAGGGAGAAAAAATAATTGCTGAAATTCGGCAATTTCCTTTGCGATTAGCTTGGGCAATCACAGTTCATAAAAGCCAGGGGATGAGTTTGGACTTGGCTGAAGTTGATTTGTCAAAATCATTTACACCTGGCATGGGGTATGTGGCCCTTTCCAGGGTTAGAAGTCTTGATGGTTTGAGATTGAAAGGATTCAATACTATGGCTTTAGAGGTTAATCCAGATATTTTGTCTTTTGATAAAAATATGCAAACAAGATCATCAAATAATATTAAACTTTTGAATAAATTATCAATTCAAGAATGCAGGCAGCGGCATGATGATTTTGTTCAGAACAATAAGGTTGAAGACGAACCGATGAAAAAGAAAAAATCGGCTAAGTTCAAAACTTTAGAATTAATTAAACAAAAATTAAGTTTAGCAGAAATGGCCAACCGCCAAGGTTTGAGACAAAATACAATTGTTAGTCATTTAGAAAAACTTATTGACTCCAAAACACAGATTGATATTGATATTGATTATCTAATGCCAGAAAAAAAGGTTTATAATGCTATTGCTAAGGGATTTGATAAATGCGGGTTAGAGAAATTAAAACCAGTTTATGAATATTTGAAAGGGAGGTATTCTTATGATGATTTGCGTTTAGTGAGATTAAATTTAAAAATAAACTCTAACTAATGTTTTTATGAATAAAATAGAAAGACCACAAGTATCCGTGTCAGAGCAAGCAGAATCAGAAAAAGCCCAAATCAAAGAATTGAACGATTTTAATATGAAATATTTTCAAGAACTGGAAGGAGAAGATGGCTGGATTGCTATCGGGATGGATAATTGTAAAAATCAGAAGTATTTTACAGCGGTAGATTCAAAAGGAGAAAAACTCGGTATCGTAGGAGTTTATGACACAGATGACGATCAAAATATAACCCATACAATAGTAGATCCAGAATTTAGAGGACAGGGGTTAGCTACTCAATTCAAGGATCACTTGATGGAGAATCTTGATTTACCTTATATTACCTTAATAATTGATATTGATAATGAAGCATCATTGAGTGCGGCAGAAAAATTACCCGGCATAAAAAGAGTAAGTGATAAAAATTACGAGCAAGAGTTTCATAAAGTAAAATTTATTTATAAAAAACCAGAGCCAAAAGAAACTCTACCCGAAATAAAAAATGAGACATCAAAGCTAAACGAAATTAGTGAGCAGAGATTTTCTTCTGAAGAAATAAAACAGATTCAAAAACAAGAAAAGGAAGATGGAATCGAAATAGCTGAAATTAGAAATTCATTAGAGAGTAGATAATGTGGGTTGATTAGCTTATTTTTATTGAAAGTTGTAAAATATAGATGAACATACTATCAACCTAGGATTGACCAAGTCGAGACGGGTAGTATGTTCATGATAAATTTAATTAATAAAAATATGACTATAGAAAATAATACCCAAATACAAAAATCAAATTCAAAAAAATCTATATTTCCAGCAATATTTTTTGGATTTTTAACATTTATTATTAGTCCGATTACAGCAACTATTATTTTATCTCCTTATATTATTTTTATAAAAGTATCAGGACAAACTGAAGTCCCTGAAGCTTTTAATCCTATAATAATTATTGGGAATTTATTGAATTTAGAAGGTTTGGGTGGATATTTTGTCTTAACTTTTATATTTTTAGGTTTATTTTTATTACTTGGTGATTTTGTTACAGCAATTATTTCATATTTTATTTATCATTCAAAAAAGTTGGCATTGATAACTTTTGTATCAGCTTTAATTTTTCAAATTTTAGCTTTAGGTATAATCCTTCCTTATCAAACATTTAAATCGCAAAGGATTTTAGATGAAGGGAAAAAATACGAAGAAAGTTTTAAAACTTATGCTAATATTGGAGATAATATTGATTTAAGAGTTAGTAATTTATTTTCCAAAGTAGAATTAGCCGCTCAACATCGACAAATGGAAAGTTATCTTGGTAAGTTATATAAAAAGCTAGATATTAACATATCAATTAATATTTCGACTCCAGGAGAATATATGTTAATAGTACAATATAATTATTCTGATGGAAAAGTGACAGGAGAGGAAAGAAAAGAGGTTATTAAAAAACTATCTAAGGGGAGTCATAATATTAAATTAGAATTTCCAGGTTGGGATAATGGATTTTTAAAACCCGAAACTGTTTCTGGAAAAATAAAAATGGAATTATTTTACCTTCAGTCTTCGGACGAGCTTATGCAAGAATTAAAATCAGACCGTCTGGCGAATCAAAATGATTTGGATGAATTTTTAAAGAATCATAAAATTTCAAATAAGATTAATAAATCTGTTGATAAAAAAGAAATTATATTCAAATAAATTATTTCTAATTAACTTTAAAAGTGAAATAATGTTGGAAAAAAATCATTTGAAGATGGATTTGAACATTCTAGAAAAGCAGCCCAAATCACATTAGACAAGGTTTCTTCTTGGGAAGAGCTTAATGCCGCCACAATCGAAGAAGGTAATAAAAAATTTTCAAATAAAACCAAGGAGCTCTGGAATGAATTTGCCGTTTCTGGGGTCTTGGCTTTTGATAAAGAAGAAAATGTCAGTAGCTGAGTTAGTAGAAGTGGTTTCAGTTATTGGTTTGTTTAATTATATTAATCGTTTTAATAACACTTTTGCTATTTTGCCAAAATAATTATTATAAAATTATTCATAATTATTAATTATTTTATTTTTTATGTTAAAAAACAATAATCTAACCAATTCACAACCTTTGGAAACTAAAAATAAGTTAAAAAATTTTATTAATACACCGCTATTTGCTATATTAATGGGATTATTAATTATCCCTATTGGATGGCTATCCGCACTAATATTAATATTTATTAAAGGCCCACATGAATTAAATTTAGGACAAACTATTGTTTATTTGCCTTTTATATTACCATGTGTTGGCTTATTACTTTCCATTATAATTGCTATATTATTATTTTTTATAAAATTGTTTATTCCAACATTTATTACCTGGCGATTAACTCACAATCACAAACTTACAAAAATAACAATTATTTCATCAATTATTCTTCAATTAATTTTAGCATCATTTTCTTCTTTTTTAATTCCCAAACAGTCAGCTGAACAACAATTTTATCAACAACAAACAAAGAAACAACAGTTTAATAAAAAAATAATTATAACTAAACCAACTTTTAAATTTTCTCAACCAGAAAATAAAGACATTTTTCCTCAATACGGAACTGAATATCGAAAAATTATTTTATCTATTCCTATAAAAGTAACACAATCTGGAAATTATAAATTTATTGTTAATTATAAAGCTAAACATAATAGTGGACAAACAGCTCAAGTTGAAAAAGAAGTAGTCTTGTCCGAAAAAGATGATAATGTAACAGTAGTTATAAGTAATAATAACTTTCATTTTCCATCACTAATGTATTTTTTAGCTCAATCTGAAAGTATTATTACAGTAACAATCAAACAATTTATTTCAGAAAACGAAATATATTCAGATAAAAATAGAGGTAAAGATAAAATGTGGTGGACAGTTACCAAAGAAGAGTACGTTATGGAAGGACTAACTACCATAAAAAACATTGACAAAAATAAGTAAAATAATTTTATTTATTATATTTAAAACCTTTGACAAAGTTGGAGGTTAATAAAGATCAGTCGAGTCGGTGGTTAATGCCACCGACAGCCGACACCTTTAAAATTTTTTTACTATTATAAATTCACTCTTAAAAATTAAAGAAAAAATTATGTCTGAGCAATTTAAGGGGGAAAATAGAGGTAAAGATGAAAATTTAATACAGAAAGAGACTCAATTGTATGCTGAAGCAATAGATGCCATAGATGAAGAAACTAGAATAATGGCAGAAATAGACAAGGTTTTTAAAACAACGAAAGATCGAAGTGAGGCAGAAAAAATCTAAGCAAGCAAAGAGTAGATATTTTTATCCCTAGGTTTAAATTTGAAACTAAATATTTTATGGCTGATGATTTAAAGGATATGGGAATGCCAATCGCTTTTTCTGGAAAAGCTGATTTTTCTGGAATGACTGGTAAAAAAGATCTAACTATTGATAATGTGATAGACCAAGCTTTTGTGGAAGTAAATGAAGAGGGGACTGAAGCCGCTGCTGCAACTGCTGTAGTTATGAAATTGATGGCAACAGCTGATGGACCTACTGGTCCGAAAATACCTGTTTTTCGGGCAGATCATCCGTTTACATTTATAATTCAGCAGAATAATACCGGTAATATTTTGTTTATGGGCAGAGTAAACAACCCACTTGAAAATTAATTGTTACGTAGCATGTTACGTAACAAGCTACGTAACACACAAAAAATATGAGAAAATACATTAGAAAAGTTACTAGAGTAGGTAAGCGAAGTTTATCAATTGTCATCCCAGCAGAAATTGTCAAGGAATTGAAAATAAGAGAAAGACAAAAGTTGGTTGTTAGTAAAAAAGGTAAAGGAATTTTAATTGTTGATTGGCCAGTAAAGAAAAAGAAATAAACAATGAAACAAATAAAATATTATTTTTTATTATCATTTTTAATTTTTACGCCTTTACAAATAGGAGCTGCGGATTTTGATACTGATGGTGACGGGCTGTCTGACATTAGGGAACAAACAATATATTTTACTGATATAAACAATCCTGATACTGACGGAGATGGATTTTCAGACGGGGAAGAAATTAATAGCCATTATTCGCCGCACCAAGCGAATAAAACCTTATCACAGACTGATTTGGATAATGACGGACTATCTGATTGGTTGGAATTATTATTCAACACTAGTTTAAATAACCCAGATAGTGATGGTGATGGTTATAATGATTATCAGGAGATTTTAAATAGTTATGATCCTTTAAGCGCGGGTGAAAATAAATTGGCACAGCGAATTGTGATTGATGCTGGTAAGCAGAGTCTGACAGCGTATTTAGATAACAAGCCTTTGGTAATATTTCCAATTTCTTCTGGCAAAGCCGGTTATGCCACTCCAGTAGGGGAATATCAGATAAATAATAAAAATAAAAGGGCTTGGTCAAAAAATTATGGGCTATGGATGCCTTACTGGATGAGTTTCATTGGCAATACTTACGGCATTCACGAATTACCAGAATGGCCGGGTGGATACAAGGAAGGCCAGGATCATTTGGGTCAAGCTGTATCACATGGTTGCGTCCGACTTGGGGTTGGACCGGCAGAGTGGTTGTATAATTGGGCAGAAGTAGGAACAGAAGTCAAAGTGATGGAATAAAAATTAATTAACAGTAAATGGAGGTCTAAAGACCTCCGCTACATTTATTTTAATGTTTATAATAATAATATAGCGGAAACCTTTGGGTTTCCATGATAACGATTTATACACTTGAAAAATATTTAAAAAAAGTTATAATATATTGGTAATAAATTGGTGGATTTCCATCATTATTTTTTAACTGAAAGATAAATAATTTAATATGTCGAAAAAAAATAGACCTAATAATAATGTACAGACACAAATGACAGTTAGTCAAAAACTTTGGCTAAAATTAGGCTTAATTTTGGTATTAGTGGTTTTCTTTGGCGGTATTATTTATCCCAAAATACCAGCTGCAATTCCAGGGAGTAACTGGTTCAACAAATTTTCACCAAAATTAGGTCTTGATTTACAGGGAGGAGCCCATTTGGTTTTTGAAGCTGATATTTCTAGTCTACCGGCTGGTGAAGAGACTTCAGCCGTTGAAGGAGTAAAAGATGTTATTGAAAGAAGAGTAAATACATTTGGAGTGGCTGAACCATTGATTCAGACCAATAAAGTAGGGGATAAATATCGGGTAATTGTGGAATTAGCTGGCGTATTTGATGTTAATGAAGCTATTAAGCAAATCGGAGAAACACCACTATTAGAATTTAAAACTCAAAATTTATCCATTGGCGAACTGCCAAAAATTACTGAGGAACAAAAAAAAGAAATTGAAGAGTACAACATAACAGCTAAAGTAAGAGCCCAAGAAATTATTGCCAAATTAAATCAAGGAGAAAATTTTATAGAACTAGCTAGAGAATTTTCAGATGATCCTGGCAGCAAGGATGTGGGCGGAGATTTGGGTTTTGTCAGCAAAGATCAGTTTGTACCAGAGTTTGAAAAAGCAATTTTTGAGGATTTAGCTGTGAATGAAATTACTGCTTCGCCAGTAGAATCAGAATTTGGTTTTCATATTATTGAAAAAATAGAAGAAAGAGGTTTAGGAAACGATCAAGAAGTTCATTCACGACACATTTTAATAGCCAAGAGAAACCAAGCTGATTATGCTGACTTTCAAGATCAGTGGAGTAATACTGCTTTGTCAGGAAAACATTTGGAAAGAGCTCAATTGGTTTTCAATCAAAATACCGGCTCCCCAGAAGTTAGTTTGAAATTCAATGATGAAGGAAAGGATCTCTTTGCTAAAATCACCAAAGAGAATTTACATAAGCCAGTAGCTATATTTTTAGATGGCGAGCCAATATCAGTGCCAACAGTACAATCGGAAATTACCGATGGTGAAGCTGTAATTACTGGTGATTTTACTATTTCTGAAGCTAAACTTTTGGCGCAAAGATTGAATGCAGGCGCTTTACCTGTCCCGATAACCTTGGTTCAACAACAAAACGTTGGCGCTACCCTAGGCGTGGAAAGTGTAGAAAAAAGTTTAATGGCAGGATTGATCGGAATTTTAGCAGTAGTTTTGTTTATGATTGTTTATTATCGCTTAATAGGGTTGATGGCCGTAATTGCCCTTGTATCTTATGGTGTGATTGTTTTTGGCTTGTTTGAATTAATACCAGTAACGTTAACTCTGGCTGGATTAGCTGGATTTGTTTTATCTTTGGGTATTGCGGTAGATGCTAATATTCTTATTTTTGAAAGAGTCAAAGAAGAATTGAAAGAAGATCAACCGTTGGATAAGTCTATTGAAATTGGATTTAGACGGGCTTGGTCAGCTATTAGAGATTCAAATATATCATCATTAATTACTACTGTAATATTGTTTTGGTTTGGGAGTTCAGTAATTAAAGGTTTTGCTTTAACGCTTGGAATTGGTATTTTGGTAAGCATGTTTACAGCTATTACTGTTACTAAAACATTATTACTACTGATAGCAAAACCTAAACTAGCTAAAATTGCTTGGTTGTTTGGTTGTCATAAATAATTCAAATATAAGAAATATATGAAAATTCCATTTATAAATAAAAGAAAATATTCATACTTGCTGTCACTGATATTGATTGTTGCCAGTGTTTCATTTTTGGCTTTATGGGGATTGAAGCCAGGTATTGATTTTGTCGGTGGATCGCTTTTAGAAGTCGGTTTCAATCAAGTTCCTTTAAATTCAGAAGTAATTCAAGATATTTTCAGTCAGAATGATTTGGGACAAGTTAATATTCAACCTTCTGATGAAAATAAAGTTATTATGAGATTTAGAAATGTTACTGAGAAAGAACATCAAATAATTTTAAATTCTTTGGTAGAAAATTTTAAATATCAAGATGATTCTGAGAATGTCGGCGAAGTGATTTCCCAATTAAGATTTGAATCTGTCGGACCGGTTATTGGTCAGGAATTGCGAGATAAAGCAATGGTAGCAATTATTTTGACTCTGATTTTTATTATCATTTTTATTGCTTATGCTTTTAGGAAGGTTTCTTATCCAATAGCCTCATGGAAGTATGGTCTGGCAGCTCTTATTGCCCTGGCTCATGATATCATTATCCTTTGCGGTATTTTTGCTGTATTAGGCCAGTTTTTGGGCTATGAGGTTAATATTTTGTTTATCACAGCATTATTGACTACTTTGGGGTATTCAGTTAATGATACTATTGTTGTTTTTGATCGCACTAGAGAAAATTTGTTTAAACATAAAGATAAAAATTTTTCAGAAGTCGTTAATGAATCACTTAATCAGACTTTAATCAGATCAATCAATACTTCATTTACAACATTGTTGGTTTTATTTGCCATATTTTTGTTCGGAGGGGAGACGATCAAAGAATTTGTTTTGGCTTTGATAATCGGAACAATCGCTGGTACTTATTCATCCATTTTTCTTGCTTCACCGCTATTAGTTGACTGGCATAGATTTTCTTTAAAAAGGAATGAATAAGGCTATTGACGGGTTTAATAGATTGGTATATGCTATTTAGCATAATTGGTTATTGAGATGGTTACAAACTCACTATGTAAAATATTAAAATAAATTATGGAAGGAAAAATACTAACAAAACAGGGATTACAAAAAGTCAAAGAGGAATTAAAATATTTGAAAATAGAAAAAATTCCAGAACTTGCTAAAAAAATTGCTGACGCTAAGGAGCTTGGTGATTTGTCAGAAAATGCTGAATATCAGGATGCTAAAGATGAACAAGGCATGGTAGCCAAAAAAATAATGGAATTGGAAGAAATTTTAAGAAATGTTACTGTTTATGATAAAGATAATATCAATACTACAGAAGTAGAAATTGGTAATAAAGTGGTGGTAGAAACAGGGAGTGGTACAATTGAATTTGAAATAGTGGGTACTAATGAAGTTAATCCAGTTAAAGGAAAAATTTCCAATGAATCACCTTTAGGTCAGCAGATGATTGGTAAGAAAAAAGGGGATGAGATAGAAATTTCCGTGCCAAAAGGCAGGGTCAAATATAAAATTCTTGATATTAAATAAAAATATTAAAACATCATTCTTGCTGGGAAAGGTGTTTTTTTATTAAAAATAAAAACCATTAATTTTTAAACTGGCAGTAGTTTACTTATTTAATAATACCTTGCATTTTAGCTAATTTTTACATATAATTCATACATAATCATCTAAATAAAATTTCATGTCTGATGGAAAAAAATTAGAGAAAAATGATATTGAAATAAGGAAAAATAAGCAAAAAGAGATTGAAAAATCTGGTTACAATTTATATCCAGATAGATTTGAAAAATCCCATAATATTGATGAAATTTTAAAAATTGCCGAGAGTGAAAAATTATCAGAAGCTGATGATATTAAACCATCAGCGCAAGTTTTTAGTGTGGCCGGTCGGATAATGACCCTACGAGTACATGGTAAATTGGCCTTTGCTAATCTTCAAGATGCTAAAGCAAAAATTCAAATAGCTTTTTCTAATGAGATTTTAGGAGAAAATTTTGATCTAATTGAAAATTTTGATTTAGGCGACTATCTTGGAATCGTTGGTAAATTATTTATTACTCATAAAGGCGAAGTTACATTAATGACCGAAGAGTTTTTATTTTTGGGAAAAGCTTTAAGGCAATTGCCGGAAAAATTTCACGGTTTAAAAGATCAAGAAGCGCTTTACCGACAGCGATATCTTGATTTATTAGTAAATGAAGATACTAGAAATAGATTTAAAATCAGGAATAGTGTTATCAAATTTTTACGGAATTATTTAGAAAATAATGATTTTGATGAAGTAGAGACACCAATATTGTCATCCTCAGCTTCTGGAGCACTAGCTAAGCCTTTTATTACTCATCATAACGCTTTGGATGAAGATTTTTACTTGCGTATTGCGCCGGAAACCTATCTTAAACGATTGATTATTGGCGGATATGAAAAAGTATTTGAGTTTGCTAAATGTTTTCGGAATGAAGGAATTGATCCATCACATTTACAAGAATTTACAATGTTGGAATATTATTCGGCTTATTGGAATTGGCAGGATAATATGAAGTTTACCGAACAGATGATTAGTTCAATGGTAAAAGAAGTTTTTGGCGGATATGAAACTAACGTTTTCGACCAGAAGATTAATTGGCAACCTCCATATGATATTGTTACTATGCGAGATATTATATACAAGGATTCTAAAATTGATATAGATACTCATCAAACAGTAGAAAAATTGAAGTTGGAGATCGCTAAAAGAGGAATAGAGATTGATGATATTGAAAATTTCGGTTATGGAAATTTGGTTGATGCTTTATATAAAAAAGTTTCCAGGAACAAGATAATAAAACCAACATTTCTAATATCTCATCCAATAGCCTTGTCGCCATTAGCTAGAAACAATAATGACAATCCAGATGTTGCTGACAGATTTCAGTTGATTGTAAATGGCTGGGAGATAATCAATGCTTATTCGGAATTAGTTGACCCAGTTGAACAAATAAAAAGACTTAAAGAGCAGTCAGAGTTAAGAGCATCTGGCGATGAAGAAGCTATGATGATGGATGAAGATTATGTCAAGGCTATGGAATATGGCATGCCGCCAATATCAGGTTGGGGGATGGGCATTGATCGGATTGTAGCTTTGCTTACTAGTCAAGAAAATTTGAAAGATTGTATTTATTTTCCATTAATGCGCGAGAAAAATAAAAAATCAAAAACAGAAATGAAGGATATAGAGATTACTATGAAAGAAGCCGGGATTGATAGGGGAGGGGCAGAAAAACTTTTGAAAAAATATTTAAAAGACGATGATTATTTATATAAACATTCTTTAGCAGTTGAAGCTGTGATGAAAAAATTTGCCAAACACTTCAAACGAAATGAAGATGTTTGGGCTCTGGCTGGCTTGTTGCATGACTTGGATTATCCGTTAACAAAAAATGAACCTGAAAAACATGGCTTAATTACCGAAGAGATATTATCTAAACACGGGGTTCATCCAGAAATAATTTATGCAATTAAAGCTCATAATCATTTACATGAATTAACCCTTGATACTTTATTGGCAAAAACACTATATTCAGTTGAAGAGTTGACAGGATTGATTGTTGCTTGCGCTTTGGTGCAAATTGATAAAAAATTATCATCAGTTAGTGTTGAGTCTATAAATAAAAAATTCAAACAGAAATCATTCGCTTCAGGTGTAAATAGAGCAATAATAAGGAAAGCGGAAGAGTTTTTAGGAATCGAATTGAGTGAAATATTTAGGATGTCGCTTGAGGCCATGCAAGAAATTTCTGATGATTTAAATTTGTAAGCAATGCGTAAATTTTTAATTGCAACTCACAACAAGGGAAAATTGATAGATTTTAAAAATTTATTAGAATCATTTGGTTTTGAATTGGTATCTTTGTCAGATTTGAATATCAGTCAAGTAGAAGAAGAAAACGGCGATACCTTTGAAGAAAATTCATTTAATAAAGCCAAATTTTATGCTCATTTGAGCGGTGTCTTAACACTATCAGATGATGGTGGACTTGAAATTACTGCTCTTGATAATAAACCAGGCGTGCATACCAGAAGATGGGAATCCGAAACACCATTATCTGACAAGGAACTGATAGATAAAATTTTGGATAAAATGAAAAATTTGAAAGCAGATGAACGAGTTGCTGTTTTGCGTACGGTTATTACTATATATGATCCTAAAACTAGTGATTATATTCAAACCGAAGGTTTGATTGAAGGTACTATAGTTGAAGATTTAGATAAAGATATTATTGATGGCTATCCTGTTAGATCACTTTTTTATATACCTCAAATAGGCAAAGTTTATGGAGAATTATCTTTGGCAGAAAAGACCACTGTCAATCATAGAAAAATTGCTTTAGAAAAAATAAAACCAGAACTTATTAAATTTAAATAATATGTTAGACATAAAATTCATAAAAGAAAACGTAGATTTGATTAAAGAAAATAACAAAAGCAGGCGTCTAGATATAGATGTAAATAGATTGGTTACCAATTATGATCAGAAATTGGAATTGCAAAAACAATTGGAAAGTTGGCGCGCCGAAAAAAATAAATATTCAAAATCTAAACCCAATCAAGCAATTATCGAAAAATTGAAAATGCTCGGAGAAGCAATGTCAGTTCATGAACAAAAGATAAGGTTGATTGAAGAAGAAATCACCAATCTTATTTATCAAATTCCGAATCTAAATATGCCTGACGTACCCGAGGGACCTGATGAAACTGGCAATATAGTGGTTAGGTCGTGGGGAGAAAAAAAGAAATTTGATTTTGAAATAAAGGATCATATGGAATTAGGTCGGAATTTGGATATTATTGATACTGAAATTTCATCAAAAGTTGCTGGCACTAGATTTAATTATTTAAAAAATGAGGCAGTTTTTATTCAATTTGCTTTAGTTCAATATGTATTTAATATTTTGACTAGTCAAGATGAATTGGATAAAATTGCCAGAAAATTTGAAATAAAAATAAATACTAAGCCTTTTGTGCCAGTTTTGCCGCCAGACATGATTAAACCCGATGTGTATAGAAAAATGGCTAGATTGAATGAAGGCGATGAAGACAAATATTATTTCAAGAAAGATGACTTATATCTAATAGGCAGCGCTGAACATACCATAGGACCAATGCATATGGATGAAATTATCAAAGAATCAGCCATGCCTATCAGATATATTGGTTATTCAACGGCTTTCAGGCGCGAAGCAGGCGCTTACGGTAAAGATACCAAAGGGATATTTAGAGTTCATCAGTTTGATAAACTGGAAATGGAAAGTTTTTGCTTGCCAGAAGATTCAGTCAATGAGCAAAATTTTATTGTAGCTATACAAGAATACTTAGTTCAAGGCTTAGAATTGCCTTATCAGGTAGTTAAAATCTGCACTGGGGATATGGGCAAACCAGATGCTAGGCAGCTTGATATTGAAACTTGGATGCCAGGGCAAGATAAATACCGAGAAACTCATACAGCTGATTTGATGACAGATTATCAGTCTAGACGATTGAATACTAAAGTAAAAAGGACTGATGGAAAAATTGAATATGTACACATGAATGATGCCACTGCTTTTGCTATTGGCAGAATTTTGATTGCTTTATTGGAAAATAATCAAGAAGCTGATGGGTCTGTAAATATGCCACTAGTTTTGCAAAGATATTTGCCGTTTAAGAAAATAAATAAAAAATAATATTTTACGACTCTTAATTAATGCTTATATATCTAAGTAGGCGATTATTTAGCGAGATAAATGTTAAACAAAGGTGTTTATAAAATATCTAATAAAAAATTAAAAAAAAGGAGAAGAGATTATCATAAAAAATCTTTTATAAATCCTTTTTATTTTAAGATAGATAAAAATTCAATAAAAAAGAAATTTAATACTTTGCTTATTATAATTATATTTTTGGCTTTGTTTTTTTTTATTGGCTATACGAATTTTTTCAAAATAAATAAAATTGATGTTGTTGGCGGAGAATATGTTGTAAATAATTTGGTAAAAGAAATTTCCCATAAACAGTTGAATAAAAGAAGATTTTTGATATTTAAACAGGATAAACTGATATTTTACAATACAATTAGATTGAAAAGGTTGATATTGGAGCAAGTTTTATTGGAAGAGTTGAAAATTAAAAAAATTTGGCATAATAAAATACAAATTAATATTAAAGAAAGAAAATCTAATTCATATTTTATAAATCAAGGGCAAATTTTTATTTTGGATGCTTTTGGTCGAATAATATCGGTAATTGATAAAATACCAGAAAATATTTTTATGCCAATTTTATATTCAGACGAAAGGAATTATATTATTGGTGAAATTGTAACCAATAGTGATAATTTAGATCTGGTAAGACAAATTTACATCAAATGGGCTCCATTAGGGCTAGATCATGACATAAAACACGTAAAATTGGGTGAAAATAACGATTCTGAATTAATTTTAACCACAGATAAAGGCTGGGTTGTATATTTATCAAAAAATTATAATATTGATTTGCAATTAGAAAATTATAAAAATCTATATAATAAAAAATTAAAAGATGAAATAGATATTAATTATGTAGATTTACGAGTAGATGGTTGGGTTTATTATAAGTGATGAATTACCGGATCATTGAATAAACAGTATTTAAGTGTCGTATAAGGTTTATTGTACGACACATCATATATAAAAAAAGGCGTTTTATTATCCCCTAATTATTTAAATAAAGGATATTAAAAACCGGCTTAATGGACATTTCGGGGGTTTATTCTCTCCCTTTCAACAACTCAACTATTACTTTTCTAGCTCTTTTTTCATTAAGCCCTCTATGAACATTAAGTTTACTTTTTAATATATTAAAATATCCATCAAGTGAATTAGT